>JBOIGK010000648.1:0-12507 GCA_050742695.1 Advenella sp.
ACCGTTCATCGCACAGCGCGGCCTGCGCCTGAGAGATTTTCACAATGGCGCTCAGTTCCCGGGCACGCAGCAGCGGCATGGTCGGCACAGCAACAATGCCCGCCTTCAGGCACGCCAGCAACGCGCCTGCCATGCCCACGTTGTTGGGCCCGCGCAGCAACAGGCGATTGCCGGGCACCAGTCCCAGATCTTCGGTCAGCACCCGCGCAAGCTGGTTTGTCCATTGCGCCAGCGCCTGATAGCTCATCTGCTTCTGCGTACCCTCTTGCAGCCAGCGCAATGCGATATTCTGACCACGCCCCTGCTGCACGTGCCGGTCAATCAGTTCCACGGCACTGTTGAGCTTCTCGGGATATTGCAGTTGTGGCAAATCGAACAGGTACTGCGGCTGCTGCCCGCTATCGGGCAGATGTTCAATGACAAAGCGGTCTTGCAATCCTGTCTGTGCTGTCATGGCTGGTCTCCTGTGTTGTCGGCTCAACCGGCGGCGCGGATGAGTCAGGAAGTCTTTGCTCCCGTTTCGGTTCAGTCCCGCAGTAATTCACGCGCAATAATCAGTTTCTGCACTTCGGTGGCGCCTTCGTAAATACGCAGAGCGCGAATATCCCGGTACAACCCTTCTACACACTCGCCTGCCACCACGCCCTGTCCGCCAAACAGCTGAACGGCCTTGTCAATGACCTGCTGCGCCGATTCGGTCGCAAACATCTTGGCCATGGCTGCTTCCTTGGTGGTTCTGGCCTGGTACACGTCACGCCGCCAGGCGGCGCGATAGGTCAGCAGGCGACTGGCATCCAGCGCCGTTGCCATATCGCCCAGTGCAGCCTGGGTCAGTTGCAGATCGGCCAATACACCGCCGAACATCTGGCGCGTCTTGCTGCGCGCCAGGGCCTCGTCCAGCGCCCTGGCGGCGAACCCGTTGGCCGCCGCCGCGACCGACGCGCGAAAAATATCCAGCACCTGCATCGCCAGCTTGAAGCCCTCGCCCTTGGTTCCCAGCAAGGCCTCGGCAGGCAGACGGCATTGCCTCAGTTTGAGCACCGCCATCGGATGCGGCGCCATGACGTGAATGCGCTCGGACGTATCCAGCCCCTTCACATTGCTGTCCACGATAAAGGCGCTGATGCCCCGCGCGCCCGGCAGAAAATCGGTGCATGCGAAGACACAGTAAAAATCGGCAATGCCACCATTGGAGATCCAGGTTTTGACGCCATCAAGAACATATTCGGATCCCTGCTGCGTGGCCTTGCAGGACATGGCAGCCACATCGGACCCGGCATCGGGCTCGGACAGGGCGAAGGCGGCAATCAGCTCACCCCGCGCCACGCGCGGCAGATAGGATTTTTTCTGCGCCTCGGAGCCGCCCAGCACAATGGCACCGCTACCCAGGCCCTGCATGGCAAAAGCAAAATCGGCCAGCCCGTGATAGCGTGCGAAGGTCTCGCGGATCAGGCAGATCATGCGCGAATCAATTTGCTCCAGCGCACCGCCCCAACTGCCATTTGGCCCTGCTGGAACTGCATAGCGCAACCAGCCGCCGTCTCCCATCCGACGCACCAGTTCACGACAGGTATCATCGGTATTGCCATGCGGCACATTGCGCAGATTATCTTTTGCCCAGCGATCCAGTTCGACAGCAACATGGCGATGCTGCTCCTGGAAAAAAGGCCAGTCCAGAAACTCGTGATCAGGCATGCTCAGTCTCCCTCGAACACGGGTCTGTTTTTTGCGACGAAGGCATGATAGGCCCGGTGAAAATCCCGGGTCTGCATACAGATGGCCTGGGCATGGGCTTCGGCATCAATGGCGTCGTCCACACCCATATTCCATTCGTGATGAAGGCAATGCTTGGTCATGCCATTGGCAAAGGTCGGACCCGCTGCAATCTGCGCCGCCATCGTCTGTGCGGCCGCCAGCACCTGGTCCGGCTCATGCAACTGATTGTAGAAACCCCAGTGGTGCCCTTCCTGGCCAGACATGGAACGGCCGGTGTAGAGCAGTTCGCTGGCGCGGCCCTGGCCGATAATGCGCGGCAAAATCGCGCACGCGCCCATGTCTGCGCCCGCCAGGCCAACGCGGGTGAACAGAAAGGCGGTTTTGCTGTCAGCCGTGCCCAGGCGGATATCGGACGCCATGGCCAGAATGGCGCCAGCGCCCGCACACACTCCTGCCACCGCCGCGATCACCGGCTGCGGGCACCCGCGCATGGCCTTGACCAGATCGCCGGTCATCTGGGTAAAGGCAAGCAACTGGGGCATCGACATCCGCGTCAGCGGTCCGATGATTTCATGCACATCACCACCGGAACAGAAATTGCCGCCGGCGCCGGCGATGACCACTACCTTGATATCACTGGCGCAAGACAAGGCGCGAAACAGGTCACGCAGTTCGGCATAGGACTCGAAGGTCAGCGGGTTTTTTCTTTCCGGCCGGTTCAGCGTAATGGTTGCCACCTTGTGGTCAGCGCTGACCTGCCAGTCAAAATGCGTGGCCCGATAGCCTGCCAGCGGCTTGTGCTGATCGTGCATGGGGTTGATGTCATCCGAAATAGTCATCGTATATCTCCTGTTTTCCTTCTAGTGAATGCATAGATTTTTCGGCACTCACACCTGTCATTGCTGCTTTGCCTGCCCCGTCAACACCTGGTGTGCCGTCTGGCCGCAGGCACCGGGCACCTGGCCCGATCACGCCTTCACCCGGCCATTTTCTCGCCGCCATCGACCGGAACCGCCTGCCCGTTGATACTGGCCGACTGCGGCAGGCACAGCCACAGCACGGCATGTGCTACTTCCTCGGGTTGCACCAGCCGGCCCTGCGGATTGTTGCTGGCCAATGCCGCCTTTGCCTTGTCTGCGGTCATGCCGGTTTTGGCAACCATATTGGCCACGGCGTCATCGAGCAGCGGCGTTTCGGTATAACCGGGGCACACGGCATTGACGGTAATATTCTTTGCAGCCAGCTCCACGGCAAGGGCACGGGTCAGGCCCACCACCCCATGCTTGGCTGCACAATAAGCGGCCACATAGCCATAGCCCTTTAGCCCGGCAACGCTGGCCACATTCACAATCCGCCCCCAGCCCTGCGTCAGCATATCGGGCAGCGCGGCGGTAATACATTGATAGGTCCCGGTCAGATTGACCTGCAGCATCCGGTTCCAAAATTCGGTGCTCATGCGGTCAAAGCGCTCGCTTTGCGCTTGCCCGGCGTTGTTGACCAGAATACTGATCGGGCCAAAGCGCGCCCGCGCCGCGTCAAAGGCGCTGTCGATTGCCTTTTCATCTGTGATATCGGCCTGTACCGTCTGCACCCGCTGAGCGTCTGCAGAAAGGCTCGCCGCAGCCGCGGCCAGGCGCTCGCCGTTACGGGCCAGCAGCGTCACGCGGGCGCCGGCATCCAGCGCCAGGCGCGCCACTTCAAGCCCGATCCCCTGACTGGCGCCGGTAATCAGCACGTGGCGATTCTCCAAAGCGGGTGTAGCGGTCTGCGTCATGATGGTTTATCCATTCTGCATTGATTGGGCCCGTTCAAACAGGGTTTCGATTTGACGTTTGCCGGCGCTGTACTGCCGGGGCCAGTGAACTTGCGTATAACCGATCTTGGCCGTTTCGCTCAGCGTCCAGGCCGGATTGGCCAGATGGGGGCGGCCAATGGCGCACAAATCTGCACGACCCGACGCAATAATGCTGTTGACCTGGTCAGCCTCTGTGATGGCGCCGACCGCCATGGTCGCAATCCCTTCCTGATTGCGGATTTCATCTGCAAAGGGCGTCTGGTACATGCGCCCATACACCGGCTTCTGTTCGGGGCTGACCTGGCCTGACGAGCAGTCAATCAGATCGGCGCCCGCCGCCTTAAAGGCGCGAGCAATAAGCACCGCGTCGTCTGCCGTAATACCACCCTCGACCCAGTCGCTGGCCGAGATACGCACATTTAGCGGCCGATCTTCAGGCCACTCGGCGCGCATCGCCTTAAATACTTCCAGAGGAAAACGCAGACGATTTTCCAACGCGCCCCCGTAGGCATCCGAACGCTGATTGGTCAGTGGCGAAATAAAGCACGACAACAGATAGCCATGTGCGCAATGCAGTTCAAGCACGTCAAACTCCGCCTGGGCGGCAAGCCGGGTAGACTGTACAAACTGTTGGGTAATTTGCTGCATGTCTGCTGTATCCAGCGCCTTGGGCACTTGCGAGACGTCTGGCAAATATGGCAAAGAGGAGGCCGAGACCAGCGACCAGTTGCCCGATTCCAGCGGCATGTCTATACCATCCCAGGCCGCTTTGGTTGACCCCTTACGACCGGCATGGCCCAGTTGAATACCGATTTTCGCATCCGATTGCGTGTGAACCGCCTGCACGATGTGTTGCCAGGCCTGCAACTGGGGCTCGTTCCACAGGCCCGGGCAATGCGGCGTGATTCGCGCCTGGGGCGACACGCAGGTCATTTCAACCATGACCAGACCAGCGCCACCCAGGGCGCGCGCCAGCAAATGCTGGAAATGAAAGTCGCCGGGCACCCCGTCAACGCACGAGTACATGGCCATGGGCGAGACCACGATCCGGTTTTTCAATACCACAGAGCGCAGGCTGAATGGCGTCCACATGGGTGGGACCGTAGCGGCACCGTTGTCCGCGCCTGCCGCCCTCTCAGAAGCCCTGGCCTGATGGCTGAACCAGCTTTCAAAATGATGCATCCACTGCGGATCGCGCAGCCGCAGATTTTCATGTGAAATACGCTGCGAGCGTGTCAGCAGCGAATAGGCAAACTGCTCCGGCGCCAGCCGGCTATAGCGCTGGACATTCTCGAACCATTCGGTGGAATTGCGCGCCGCATTCTGGATTTTCAGCACTTCGATGCTGCGCTGCGCTTCGTAGTGCATCAGCGCAGCGTCGATATCATTGTGGGTGCTGAAACTGCCGGCCAGCTCAATGGCGTCTTCCAGCGCCAGCTTGGTTCCCGAACCGATGGAAAAATGTGCGGTATGCGCGGCATCGCCCATAAGTACCACGGGCACAGATTTACCGTTAGGCAGGCGCTGCTGATGCACCCATTGCTCGCAAATGACGCGGGGAAACTGAATCCAGATGGCCGATCCGCGCAAATGCTTGGCATTGGATAACAACTTGTGACCGTCCAGCCACGGCGCAAAAAGAGCCTCACAATAGGCAATGCCCTCCTCCTGCGACATAGTGTCGATCCCGGCTGCGCGCCACGTTTCGTCCCGGGTTTCTACGATGAAGGTGGACATACCCTCTTCATATTGATAGGCGTGCGCCTGAAACCAGCCATGTTCTGTATTGACAAAGGCAAAGGTAAACGCATCAAACGTCTTTTGCGTGCCCAGCCAGACAAAACGGCAGCGCCGGGTGTCGATATCCGGTTTGAACGTATCAGCATAGCGCGTGCGGATGCGGCTATTGATGCCGTCGGACGCAATGACCAGGTCCGCATCGTAATCCATTGCCAAGGCCTGATCGTCTTCGGCCACAGTCTCGAACACCAGTTCCACGCCAAGATCCAGGCAGCGCTGCTGCAGGATATTGAGCATCTTCTTGCGGCCGATGCCGATAAACCCGTGTCCGCCGCTACGGATCGTGGTCTGGCCGATATGAATATCGATATCGTCCCAGTGGTTGAATTGGCGGATGATTTGTTCCGCCGTAGGCAGATCGGCCTTTTTCAGGTTTTCCAGCGTGGCGTCAGAAAACACCACCCCCCAGCCGAAAGTATCAAAAGGACGGTTGCGCTCAATGACTACCACCCGGTCCTGGGGATTGCGTTTTTTCAACAGCAGCCCGGCATATAAACCAGCCGGGCCGCCACCGATACATACAATATTCATGACAGATCCTTTGAATGCGGTCTGTAGCCGCTGCCTGCCCAGCCGCTGTCTTGCTGGCGCCGCCGGACAAACACAAGAGCGCAGCACTGAGCTTGTGGCCCTTTCACAATTGTGATTTATTTTAAGTTTAAACTAATTTATAATGCACTACAAACTTTTTTTCAACAGGCGACAATGGCTGCCTTATGCCAAGCTTGGGCACCCGAACGAACCGGACTGGGTTTACAATTTGCCCGGCCCCACATGAACGGCTATGTCGTTTTATTTACGTTTATTTCAGCAGGAGCAGTTATGCAACACGATCTGGAAACCCGCGCCGCAACCATTGATCACTCCGAATTGCGTCTGTGGCTACGCCTGCTTACCTGCACCAGCCTGATCGAAAATCGCATCCGCAATTATCTACGCGTGCAATTTGATTGCACCCTGCCGCGCTTTGACCTGATGGCGCAACTGGCCAAGGAGCCGCAAGGCATGCGGATGGGAGATCTGTCCGCAAGACTGATGGTCAGCAACGGCAACGTAACTACCATTGCCAATCAGCTGGAAAAAGAAGGGCTGATTCTGCGCAAGGTCAGCAGCGAAGACCGCCGCAGTACCTTTTTGCGACTCAGCGCAAAGGGGCGTCGGCAATTTGACCAAATGGCCTCGGCTCACGAAGCCTGGCTCCAGGACATGTTCAGCGATATGCCCAAGAGCAATCAGAAGGATCTGTATACGCTGCTGGCTGATCTGAAACAGGCAGCGCTTACATCGCAGCAGTGACATAACTGTTGCCGGGACGCCGTTCCCGGCGTGGCTTCGGACATGGCCTGGCTTGCCCCGGTGACATAATTATGCCTTGCCCTGTGCGCACCCCATTGGATGGCATACTTGCCATGCCGCTGTCAGGACCAGGCCCGGCCTCAAGACGGCCGCAGTCGTGCCAACGGTCAGCGACTTGCCGACGGTGCAACTTTGCCGCTGTCGGCATTTTCGCCACCGCTGCCGACAGCAGCAATCGGGTAAAATAGTCTTTTTTGATGATACCGCCCTGGCGTCAACTGGCGATATCTTTTTTTTGGAGCAGTCCGGATGAATGCCGCAACGATTCAGCAGAACGATCACTCAGTCCACCAGACAGATCTGTTGGTGATCGGTGGCGGGATTAACGGGACCGGCATTGCGCGCGATGCTGCAGGACGCGGCCTGTCCGTATTGCTCTGCGAACAGGACGATCTGGCCAGCGCCACTTCTTCGGCCAGCAGCAAACTGATCCATGGTGGCCTGCGCTATCTGGAACAATACGAATTTCGCCTGGTGCGCGAAGCGCTGGCCGAGCGCGAAGTGTTGTTGAATATCGCCCCTCATATCGTGCGCCCCCTGCGCTTCGTGCTGCCACACGATCACACCCTGCGGCCCGTATGGATGATCCGCGCCGGGCTCTTTCTCTATGATCATCTGGCAAAACGCTCGGCGCGCCTGCCGGGGTCCCGCCATATTCGCCTGGACGATGACTCGCCATTTGCCCGGCCGATGAGTGAACGTATCAAACAGGGTTTCATATACTCCGACTGCCAAGTGGATGATTCCAGGCTGGTCGTGCTCAACGCCATGGATGCGCAGGCGCGTGGTGCGCAAATTCTTACAGGAACTACCTGCACCGGCGCACGCATTAAAGACGGTCGCTGGGTGGTGTCGCTGCAGGACGCCACGGGACGCCACTCGCAAGTGAGCGCCAAAGTGCTGGTCAACGCCGCCGGCCCCTGGGTTGAAAACGTACTCAAAACGGTACGCGATCCCGATGCGCAGCCACGCAATCATCTGCGCCTGATCAAAGGCAGCCACCTGGTGACTTGCAAGTTATACGAAGGCGATCATGCCTATATCCTGCAGAATGACGACAAGCGGATCGTTTTTATCACGCCGCATCGCGATGCCTATTCCATGATCGGCACCACCGATGTGGATTTCAATGGCGATGCGCGCACTGCGCACATTTCAGACGAAGAAACCGATTACCTGCTGTCGGTGGTCAATCGGTATCTGCGACAGCCGGTGCAGCGCGAAGATATCGTCTCAAGCTGGGCCGGCGTGCGGCCATTGTATGATGACGCCCAAGGCCAGGCCGCAGCCGTCACCCGCGATTATGTCTTTGATGTGAGCGGTGGCAAAGACGGCGAACCAGCCATGCTATCGATCTTTGGCGGCAAAATCACCACCTATCGCAAACTGGCCGAACATGCGCTGGAAAAACTCCAGCCTTTTCTGCAACAGGGACCGGCCTGGACCGCCACGGCGCCGCTGCCAGGCGGCCAATTGCCCGACCTGGACCCGCAGCGCTATGCCCAGCAATTGCAGACGCGCTACCCGTGGCTGGACGCTGCGCTGCTTGCCCGTCTGGTGGCGGCCTACGGCTCTATGACAACTGAAATTATCGGTGATGCCGATTCCGTTGCCGGTCTGGGCATGCATTTTGGACACGGCCTGTACGAGGCCGAAGCGCGCTGGCTGATCAATCGCGAGTGGGCCCAAAGCACCCAGGATATCCTGTGGCGCCGCACCCGGCTGGGCCTCAAGTTTAGCGTCGGGCAACAACAGACGCTGGAACACTGGCTCACCGGCAGAACCCTGGCGGCGGCAACGGCGCGCAACGCGTTTTTTGAAGCCGCCCCGTCACGCTAGGCTAATCAATCTGCGCCGATCACGCGAATCCAGTGACTCAACCTGATCCCGCAATCCAGTCACTCGTCCGGCCGCTGAATACAGCCAGCACCACGCTGAGTACGTAACCTTCCATGCACGCCATGCCTGGACCGTACGCAAAAACCCTGGTGGTGGGACAGGCATTGTATTTCTTATTTATGACATGTCATCAAATATGCATGGCCGGAGTGGTATGATCCCTGCTATAAATCCCACCCTCTTTGCAGTATAACTACATCAATAATGACTATGTCTGAACAGGAACTCAAGCTACATGTGCCTGCCTTTGCGGCTGCGCAAGTAGAAAAGGCGCTGAAAAAAGCGAAGTGCGAAACCATCTCGCTGCGCGCCATGTATTTTGATACGGCAGATCGCGAACTGGCCAAATCAAAAATCGCCATCAGGCTACGCCTGGAAGGCGACAATTGGGTACAAACGCTGAAAATGCCCGGCAGCAATGCGCTGACCAAGCTGGAGCTGAATCACAGCCGCCCCAGCCCGGTGCTGGATTTGAGCTTGTACGCAGGCACGCCTGCCGAAGCCACCCTGCTCAAACTGGCCAAGCCGCTGGAGCTGCGCTACGAAACCGATATCACCCGGTTGTATCGTCGCCAGCGTACGCGCAAGGGCACCATAGAAATCGCCTTCGATACCGGTGTCATCCGTGCCGCGGAGCTGGAATTGCCGGTATCCGAAGTGGAGTTCGAACTGGTTTCGGGCTCGCCTGAAGCCATTTTTGAGATCGGAAAAAAATGGCTGTCGCAATATAAGCTGATTCTGGACTTGCGCAGCAAGTCACAACGCGGCGATGCCCTGGCTCAATCTGCGGCAAATATCAGACGCTCAGACACCGCTACTGCGAAGAACACGGCGCGCGACAGCGAAGTGCTGCGTTTCTGGGCGCCCCGCAAGGCGCGCGCCTACGAAATCGACAAACAGGACAGCGCCACGCAGGCACTGGTCTCGGTCACAACTGAGTGCCTGGAACAAATCTGCGCCAATGCCGGCGCCCTGGCCGAAATTGATACACTGGGCGTTGTTGAAGTAGGCCGCCCCGAGCATGTGCATCAATTGCGTATCGGCATGCGGCGCCTGACCAGCAACTGGAAATTATTTACCGGCCTGGCCTGGCTGCCGGAACAGCAAGTGCGTGATGAACTTCGCGTGCACCTGAGTCGATTCGGCGCCACGCGTGATCTGGACGTTATGCTCGCGACCGTGGTGCCGGTCCTGAATGACGCAGGCATGCCTGCCATGCAGTTCAGTTCGCACGAAGACGGCGCCACACCGCACGACATCGCCAAAGACCCGTTATTTCAGCAATGGCTGCTGCGGCTGCTGGAGTGGACGGTACTGACGCCAACAACCGATCCTGTAGCTGCCATCGAGGATGACACCGAACAGCTTCAAATGGACGCGGCTGAAGACGCGCAATCGGCCGATCAGGCGCAGGATGAACCGACAACGGCCGAACAGAGCACACAGGCCGCAGCAGCGCCCGCCGCAGTCGGTGCAGCAACTCAGATTGAACCGATCATTATCCCCCTGACACCACTGCCCCACGGTCGCCCTATTCTGCGCAGATTGCTGGAGCAGCGTCTGAACAAATGGAACAGGCAAATTGTTCGTCACTGGAAAACTGAAGATAAATCGGATATCGAGGCCTATCACGACCTGCGCAAGCGCATCAAACGCATGCGTTACGCCCTGAATGTGTATGAAGGCTTACGCCCCAATTGCAACCTGAGCGGGTATGTAAAAAAGCTGGCAGCAGCGCAGGAAGTATTCGGCCATCTGAACGATATGTCTACTGCTCTTACGTTCTTCAGCGCTCACACGCAAACCCATCCTGGCGCCTGGTTCGCCGTGGGCTGGCTTACCGCCACGCTTGAAACGCTGAAACACCAGGCCGATGACGCGCTGACACATATCCCCGCAAAAATTCGCTTCGACTGACGCACCACCCGATCGTGCTCATGGTCAGCACGCATACGAAAAAAGCACCCTGCAAGCGCGGATGATCTATCCGGGTTTGCAGGGTGTCTTTTTGTACTAAAGGATCACTTAAGCCGAACAAACCCTCTGGAAGAAGGCGCAGCCCTTTGGTCGATTAATCGCCCAGCAACGCACCGGCAAATTCGGATGCCACAAAGGGTTGCAGATCCTGCAATGACTCGCCCACGCCAATCCAGTAAACAGGCACGGGCCGCACGCCCTGACTGCCTGCAGCCACGGCTGCCAGCGTACCACCTTTGGCCGTACCGTCCAGCTTGGTCACAACCAGCCCGGTCAGCGTCAAGGCCGCATCAAAAGCCTTGATTTGCGAAATGGCGTTTTGGCCGGTATTGCCATCCACCACCAGTAAAATCTCGTGAGGAGCGTCGCCATCGGCCTTGCCGATCACGCGCTTGATTTTTTTGAGCTCTTCCATCAAATGCAATTGCGTGGGCAACCGGCCGGCGGTATCGACCATGACAATCGACGCCTTGCGGGCTCGTCCGGCATTGACCGCATCGAATGCCACCGCAGCCGGGTCACCGCCATCCTGCGCGATCACGGCCACATTGTTGCGCGAACCCCATTCAATCAGCTGTTCGCGTGCCGCGGCACGGAAAGTATCACCAGCGGCCAGCAACACACTGTGCCCCTGTGCCTGAAAATGGTGGGCAAGTTTGCCAATAGAGGTCGTTTTGCCTGCGCCGTTTACGCCCGCAATCATCACAACACGCGTCTGCCCGGTGCCTGCCTCAAACGGCTTTTGCAGCGGGGCCAAATGCTCGGCCAGTATATCTCGCAATGCGTGCTTGACGGTTTGCGCGTCTTCAATGCGCTCCTTTTTCACCTTGTTGCGCAGTTTGCCCAACAGCGATTCGGTCGCTTCCATCCCCGCATCGGCCATAATCAGCGCGGTTTCCAGCTCTTCAAACAGATTCTCGTCAACTTTGACGCCGACAAACAGCGAACTGATATTCGAACCGGTCCTGGACAGTCCATCCTTCAGACGGGCAAGCCAGGACTTGCGGTCGGATTTGGGACGCTGTGCCGTGCTGGACGCTACCGGCGCCTGCGCGGCCGTCGCAATCGCCTCGGGTGTGGCAGAGATTACCGGCGTGGCTGGTGTGGCTGGTGCCGGGCGGGCCTCGGACTTTGCCGGAACTGCGGAGTCTTCGGGCGCGGGCGCTTGTGCCGCAGCCGGTGCAATAGTGGGCTGCCGCACATGATCTGCGGCCGAAGCATTCTTTTGCTCGCCATCTACAGCGGTGTTGGCCACAGCGCCGGAAGCCTGGCCCGCAGACGGCGACAAAACGGCCTCCATAGGCTTTTTCAAGGTTGCTGCTTTTTCGGTCAGATCGACATGAACCGGCGGGGTCGAAGGCGCAGACTGAACTTTGCGCTGCGCTTGCGGCGGCAAAGATGATGTCAAAGGCGTGGACGCAGCAACTGGGGCCGCTGAAGCAGCCGGCACTGGCGGCGGTTCGACCGATGCAGGCGCGGCCGTCTCGTGCGCTGGTGGTTCCTGAACGGGTGGCTCTTCGGACGGCGGCTCCTGTGGGGGTGGCTCAACGGGTGCCGGCGGCTCTTTGGCCGGCGGTTCGGGTAACGTCGGCTCCCTGACAGGCGGCTCCTGCGCGGGTGGTGTGTTCTGGCCCGCTTGCTCAGTCTCTACTGGCTCCGGGGCAATGGTATGCTCGGGCACCGGCATGAGGGCCGCACCTTCTTCAAGCGTCTCGGGCTGACGGGTATCAAGCACCGGTTCAGCGGGCTTTTCAACAGGCTCGCTGGTTTTCTTTTTACGTTTGAAAAAACTGAACATAGGTTGTCGCAGGAAAGTGAATACTACAATGACAATAGGATTTCCTATTTTAACAGTGTACGTCGCAACAATGATGAAACCAGCAAACCGCCCCGCAGGCACTTCCGGCAAACGCCAGACCATCCGAATTATCGGCGGTCAATATCGTCGCTCGCAGATCCCGGTG
>JBOIGK010000649.1:0-2125 GCA_050742695.1 Advenella sp.
CATCACCGCCGTGCACGGGCATAGATTCCGAAGCGCTGCACCTGGGCTGCGCAAGCAGACCGGCAGGTGACGACTTTTCAACCTCGAACGGGCACCTGGACAGGACCGCAAGATTCACGCGGCATAAGGCGTGTAGTGATAACGATCCGCTCAGGCTCGCTTTTGGTATCCCGGTCAAGTTGCTTGAGCAATAACTGCGCGGCTACAGTACCCACAATATTCAGATCCCAGTTCAGTGCGGTAATGGACGGGGTAAACAATTGTGATAAATCTGTATCACCAATGCTGATCACACTTGTCTCATGAGGAACCCGGTGCCCGCTATGACGCAATGCCTGAAGTACCCCGGCGAGAATTCGCGTTCCCAAGCAGAGAAATGCGGTCGGTCGGTCTTTACTCGAGAGCAGCGACAGCGCGTCACTGAAGGCAAACTCCATAGAGGATTTTGCTGATCGGATCAGTTGCGAGGGAGGCTCAAGCCCACGTTCTTTAAAGGCTTCAGAGAAACCTGTGATACGTTCGCGACCTGGCCTCAGATCGCTGCCCGGCGTCATCAGGGCAATATTTCTATGCCCCAAATCCAACAGGTAACGAGTCGCCTGGAGTGCACCGTTATAGTGATCGACCTGGACTCCCGTGGCCGACTCGCCGAAATCCCGATCGAGCGCCACCACTGGCATGTCGGACATAAGCCGGTTAATGACCTCCATGGATTCGGTCTGGCACGGCCCTAGTATCAGGCCATCAACGCGACGCGCCCGAAACAAATCAATGAGTGCTTTTTCCCTTTTTGTTTCGTTATGCGTGCTGGCCACCAAAAGAGAATAGCCCGCTGCCTGAAAGGTTGTCTCAGCAGCAGTAATCATGGCGGCATAGAGCGGATTGGCCAGATCCGAAACCAGAATACCAACTACACGGGTGGAGCGTGTACGCATGCTGCGAGCAACCGCATCGGGTTCATAGCCAAGTTTGCGCGCCGCTTTCTCTACAGCAATAATGGCCTTTTCGCTGACCCGCCCGCTTCGATTTATAGCTCTGGAGGCAGTACCCAGCGAAACGTCTGCTTCCCTGGCAACATCGCGAATAGTGACGCGGGCTTTCATCAAAACAACCTTTATTGAAGTGAACGTGTAGGGGTAGGAATCTGAAATAAGACATCAATAATGACGCAATATCATTATTGCCAGGTACGCAATCGATCGCTTATGTTGTGAAAGTCAACACTTACCCAAGCGCTTCACATTAAGCGAAAATGGCTAGCATGATTTTAATGGCTTTTTACATCAATTGTGAAATTGCAGGATTCGAAGTTTAAAGTAGACGTTTACCTGGCCGCGATTATCGATTTTGACGCTTTCAACATCGTTTACGACAAGTGGATAGACCCAACTTGCCCGCCAGCACGCGTTTGCTCGGAAGCCCGACTGGCAGATTCGAAAATAAAAGTGGAAATCGCAGCGATCGCAATGGCATAAGCCGCAAGGCTTATGCCCTTCACAAAGCAGTGTGACGCACTGTCCTCAGGATTTAGGCCAATGTCCGCCCAGCAATTGCGTGGCTTGCGCAGCAGCAACAAGCGCCTGCTTGGTCATTTTGCTGATTGCCTTGTTCGTGAAACGCTCTTTCGGGCCCGACAGTGATATGGCACCAACAATTTGATTGCCCGGACCAAACACGGCGACCGCCACTGCTGCACAATTTGCATCGCGCTCACCCAAAGACACTGCAGTGACATTGGACAGCTTTGGTGCCACGCCGGTACTGCGAAATCGCGTAATCAGTTTGCCGGCTGCGCCACGATCCAGTGGGAGCAAGTCGCCCGTATCAATACGATCCAGCGTCGAATGATGAGAGTCGATTCGCAAAAGACAAAGCCGGGTACTGCTGCTGTCATACACATGGAACGACGCGCTCTCTGTGTCTTGCGCGACCAGTGCGGCCAAAATGGGCCGGAGAACTTCAACCAGATGATGGGTAGCCTCATATGCCCGGCCCAGTTGATAAGCATAAGGGCCAAGCACATAACTGCCATCGGCACGTCTGGCAACGAGCGAGGCTTTTTCAAGTGATGCGATCAGGCGCAGCAACGTGCTTTTGTATAAACCGGTACTGCGTGCAAGGTCTG
>JBOIGK010000650.1:0-10435 GCA_050742695.1 Advenella sp.
ATCGGCCATCGCCTGGCGGAACATCTCGGTCTGCTTGGTGGCAAGCGCCTGCATGCCTTCATACACAGCCTTGTTGGCCTGCACCAATGCCTCCACGTCCTTGCGGCGCGCATCTGCGATCGCAGAAAGATCCAGGCCCGGAACCTGAAACTGTTCATACATTTTGCTCAGTTCAGCAAAAGGGTTGGCTGCGCTCTGGTTTGCGTCGTCTTTCGTACTTTTAGCCATGGCACGTCTCCTTGTATATAGAAATATAGCAATGAACTTCACACTAAATTAACATGAAACGCGCGTACGCGGGAAAATGATGCCTGTCATACGGGTCAACCCGCTTTGCCTAGCGCTCGAACTGGTCTTTCAATCCCGTCCAGCAATCAATATAGTTTTTATCCAGCTCGGGCCCCTGCATTGCAAACTGGGTGGGCACAAAACGGTAACGGCTTTCAAACATGAATGCCAATGTGTTATCCAGCTTCTGCGGCTTGAGCTCGGCAGCAGTTGCCTTGCCATAGGACTCTTCATCCGGACCGTGTGGCACCATGCAGTTGTGCAAACTGGCGCCACCTGGCTTGAATCCGCCCGGCTTGGCATCGTATTGGCCATACACCAGGCCCATGAATTCACTCATAAAGTTGCGATGAAACCATGGCGGACGGAAGGTGTCTTCCATCACCAGCCAGCGTGGCGGAAAAATTACGAAATCGCAGTTGGCGGTGCCCGGCGTATCACTGGGCGAAGTCAGGACCGTGAAAATGGATGGATCAGGATGATCGTAGCTGATGGAACCAATCGTCATGAAGTGCGCCGTGTCATACTTCACCGGGCTCAGATTGCCGTGCCAGGCCACGACATTAAAGGGCGAGCTGTGCAAAGGCACGCGCCAGAGACGGCCACCGAATTTTCGGATCAGTTCATACTCGCCTGCCGTATCTTCAAAAGCTGCAACCGGGGCCAGAAAGTCGCGCGCATTGGCCAGGCCGTTGGAGCCGATGGGCCCCAGCTCCGGCAAACGGAACTGTGCCCCGTAATTCTCGCAGACATAGCCCCGGGCCGGCTGCCCGCCTGCCTCTATTGGCTCGACTTTGAACGCAACACCGCGAGGGATAATGACAATCTCCCGTGGCTGAACCTGCAGCAGACCCATTTCGGTTGTGATCAGCAATGTCCCCTGTTGCGGCACGATCAGCATCTCGCCGTCTGCATTGACCAGCGCTCGTCGGGCCATCGGACGATCAGCAATATAGATGTGAATCGCCACACCGCTTTGCGCATCGGGCCCCCCATTGGCCGCAATGGTCCGCATACCGTCAATGAAATCAGCCTGGGGATTGTCGTTGCTCCAGGGCGCCCAGCGCAATGGCTCGGGAGGCAGGGCAATCGTCGGATCCGCTCCCGTTTGCCAATATGGCTGTTCAAAAGGTTCATAGTGTCCGGCAACAACGGAAGGCTGACGGCGATACATCCAGGAGCGTCGGTTTTCATGACGCGGCGCGGTAAATGCGGTCCCTGAAATCAGTTCGGTGTACAGGCCCCGCGGGCCATGCTGGGGGCTGTTCCTGCCCTGCGGCAGCGCACCGGCAACGGCCTGACTGGCATATTCATTGCCAAAGCCGCTCTGGTAGGCAAGATCGTGACCACTACTGGAGGACACATCCTGCCGGGTGCTGTTATCAATCTGGCTATTATGGTTCATTCGGTGCGCTCCTGTAGGCAGGTTATTCCACTTGTGATCATTACGCCTGGCATGATCATCGGTATTGAAAGTATAGCCCAGCCGCCACATAGCGTGATTGTTTTGCAATGGTTCACAGCAGGCAAGCGCATTGAAAAAACAGCCCGATTCAAGCGCAAGAGGCGGAGTGTGGCCAAACCCGGATCGCAGTATAGTGACATCGTTGTTTTCAAGTTTGACAATCGAACCTCATCGTGACACCTGGCTATATCGAACATCGTTATACTGGCCCGTGATATTCGGAGTCGGTCTATAACCGGAGAAATCAGAATGACCTATTCATATACCATCATGCCCTCTCCCCTGGGCGAGCTGACACTGGTTGCCAAAGACAATGCCCTGGCCGCCATATTATGGGAGAACGACAGGCCCGGCCGTGTGAAGCTGGGCAGCCTGCAGCGTGACAACACACATCCCGTATTGCAGAAAACGCAAGCGCAACTAAAGGAATATTTTGCGGGCAAGCGTGATCGTTTTGAACTGGATCTGGATATGCAAGGCACGCCATTCCAGAAAAAGGTATGGGCGCTGTTGCTGGCCATTCCTTTTGGGCAGACCCGCAGCTATGGGCAACTTGCTGAACTGGCGGGAAACCCTGCCGCCTCCCGTGCCGTTGGCGCGGCGGTTGGCCGCAATCCCATATCCATTGTCACGCCTTGCCATCGCGTGGTGGGCAGCTCGGGCAAACTGACCGGATTCGCCGGTGGCCTGGATGCCAAGCGCACACTTCTGCAGTTGGAAAGCCAATCGATACCGGCGCAATAGTCATCGGCTCACCAGGCGTGATCAGCCCCCCAATGAGCTGGATATCAATCCAACATTCGGGGGGCGGGACAGTACCAGCCGTAGCCCGTTCAGTGCGCTAAACAATGGTGCTGCATGGCACCGACTGAAAAAAACCGGTCGCACTGTCTTTGTACCGATAGACCGGTATCAGGGCGTCATTTTTCCTTCCGATATGTCCATAATCATGCGAGTGGCCAGATACAAACGTGGCACGATGGTTGGAATCTGCACATATTCGGCATCGTTCGAATGTGCGCCAAATCCGCTCAGACCGAAGCCTTCAACCACACCCCCGCGGCTTTTCACGGCCGCAAACGCCGCATCGGTTCCGCCACCGGTCGCTTTGTCGGCCACACTCATGTCCAGCTCCAGTTCATTCTTATAAATGCCCTGGGCATGCGCGGCCAGTTTGCGACCAATCTCGCTGGCTTCAAGTGGTGGACGTCGCACTTCGAATTTAAGCTCTACCTTGCTTTCCGGCAATAACTTGTTCTGGATTTTTTCCTGCATGGCTTTTTCCAGCGCGTCAAAATCCTGCACCTTCAATGCCCGCGCATCAGCTTGCGCAGTTGCTTCGGGTGGAATCATGTTCCGTACTGTGCCCACTTTGGCCAGCGTCCAGTTTAACTTGAGGCCTTCTTCGGGTTTGGACAAGTCTTTCATTTGCAATACCTGATGCGCCAGCTCGTACAATGAATTGACACCGCCTTCGGGCCGGGCACCTGCATGAGACGATTTGCCGTGAACTGTCAGATACGCAGCACCGATACCACTGGTTGCCAGTCGCACGCCCCCGTCTTTGCCTCCACCTTCAAAGGAGAAGACGGCATCCTGGTCTTGGGCAAATTTCGTGATCAGCGCACGTGCGCCCGGCGAACTGATTTCCTCATCGGAGTTCAAGACCACGGTCAGCGTCCCAAACTGCTTGTAGTCCAGTTTTTTCAACATATCAACCACGTGCAGGATGGCTGCCACACCTTGTTTGTCATCGGCAATACCCAGACCATAAGCCTTGTCGCCATCAACACGAAACGGCTGGTCTTTCAGGTCGCCTTTTTGATACACGGTATCCATATGCGCAATCATCATGATTTTTGATTGCCCTGTCCCTTTGATGGTTGCATGTACTACCGGCCCGGTTTTCTCGGGCGTGTCGTCCATGCGATAGACGTCCTTGGGCTCTATGATTTCGGTTTCTGCACCCAGTTGCTTAAGGCGATCAGCGGCAAATCCCGCAATTTTCGTAACCCCTTCAATATCCCGGCTACCGGACTCAATGTGTACCAAGTCACGCAGCGTATCAAGATACGCCTGCTGTTCACTCTTGGCCAGGTCATGTACTTTGGCCACGGGTGCAGCCAGGACGATGCCTGCAGCCAGGGCCAGGGCGGTGCCTGTGGCCAATTGCCATCCCGTTGTGCGTGACTGTCTGGGTTTGTGTTTCATATTGTCTCCTTGAAAAACACGTTGTGAAATTTTCTTTTTTTACCGGCGCTTGCAGCAATACAAGACTGCGCGCTCTTCCGTAGCGACGCTGCAAAACCGGACGGCCTGTGGCTATACCGGCAGCGATGTGCCAGGATGAACCAACCCCAGATACCTTATGACTTGTTCTCGTGCAACTGCTTGATCACCGCATCGGCGACACCAACTGAAGAGGCCGGATTCTGGCCTGTAATCAGCCTGCCGTCGACAACGATATGCGGCTGCCAATCATCTGCACTCGTATAGCGGGCACCATGGTCTTTGAGCATATCTTCAACCAGAAAGGGGACCACATCGGTCAACCCCACCGCCTCTTCTTCTGCATTACTGAATCCGGTCACATTTCTATCGTTAACCAGAAACTGACCCTCTGCCGTTTTCACGTGGCGAAACACAGCGGGCGCATGACAGACAGCTGACACGATCTTGCCGTTTGAATAAAAATCTTTGATCAACGCCATGACAAAGCCGTTTTCCGCCAGATCCCATAGGGGGCCATGCCCCCCAGGGAAAAAGACGGCGTCAAACGAACCGGCCTTCACATCGGCCAGACGCTGTGTACTTGCCAGCACGGCCTGTGCCTGCGGATCTTTCTTGAAGCGTTGGGTCGCTTCGGTCTGGGCGTCCGGCTCATCGCTTTTCGGATCCAACGGCGGCTGCCCGCCCAGCGGAGACGCCAACGTGATGTCGGCGCCGCTATCGAGGAACGCATAATAAGGCGCCGCAAATTCTTCCAACCAGAAGCCGGTTGGTTTGCCTGTAGCGCCCAATGTGCCATGTGAGGTGAGGATCATCAAAATCTTCATCATATTCTCCTGTTATACCATTCAATAGTAGCATTGTGAAAAACCAGAACCAAAGAACAATTCATTATCACACGCGCCGCAAGAACGCACTGTCAAATTGCTGAAAGATGCGCCGCCTACAATGACACCAGCTGCACAGAACGCCTTACGCACAGACTGGAGTCATCATGAATACCCAATCGACCAATCGCAGACGCGATGCATGCAGTCTGCGAATCAACAATGACGATATTGTGCTGATCGATCGTGCTGCCAGCGCTCGTGGCATGACTCGCTCCGATTTTATCGTCGTTGCCGCAAGGGAAGCGGCCCGTGGCGCCTTGCATCCAGCCACCCCGGCTACACCAGTGCCCGAAGCCAATCATGAGCGCATTCGCTGATGTATTTCTTCCGCTGCACAAGTACTCAGTCAACGCCAACCGCGGCCTTTGACAGCGGCCCGCTCTCCTGCACCTTGCACCACCAGCGCTAGCGCACTCATTGGCGTGGCCGATATAAATCCGATACCTGCCAGCGCCAACTGCGGGCAGTCGTTTTTTTGATGCATATGATTTTTTTTGCTGACATTAAGCTTAAAAAACCTATCTGGCAGACCGTTTGATATCAACGCCTGCGCCTGTTTTGCCTGTTTTTGGTGCATGCCGAAACGAATGACACAAGTTGCACTTTTTATTACACATTTTCCGGTATTTAAGCCATCAAGAATCTTTCTTACGGTTACGGTCTATCGGCTGTCCACAAGGGCGGGAGTATGCTTTGTGCCGTGCACAATCATCCCTGACATTGATCGTGGATCCTCTAGCCAGTCGGAACCCTCCATAAGGCAATTTGTCCAGGTCAACCGGGAACGCCAGTCTAAAAATGAAAATACTGTATACCAACTTTCACACCAGCCCCGGCATTGGGGGCCATACCTCGTATATAAGCAGGCTGATTGCCGGATTGAATCCCGATCACGATATCGCCGTTGCCGTTCCTGCGCAAAGCGCCCTACACCGTATTGCAAGTGCAATGGTCGGGGTCCAGGTATACGCACAGGATTACCCCAGCAAACTGCAGCACTTGCCAGCTGCCGCCACCCACCTGCGCAATATTTTGCGCAAAGGTCAATATGATGTAGTGCACGTCAACGGGACAGCGGATCACCGCTTGGTCATGCTTGCCATGCTTGGGCTGCGTCGCAAGCCTGCAATCATTTTCACCAAACACAATGACCATGCAACAGACTCTATCGGTTCACGGCTGCGCGCCCGTTTCGGGACAAATCACTGCATTGCCGTATGTGATTTTGTCGCCGATCGACTGGCCGGCGGCCCCTACGATCGGGCCGGCGTCACTACTGTTCACAACGGCATCAATACCGACTACTTCAGCGCCCGCAACGGCGGCGATATCCGCTTGATGCGTCAATCCATTCTGGGTTCGGCCGACGATTCGCGCATTCTGCTGGGCAGCAATGCCGGTACGACAGAGTACAAGGGCTGGATAGACATGGTACGGGCGCTGGCGCAACTGGACCCGCGCCGGATCGATCGCCTGCATATTGCGATCGCCGGCCCGCGCGCGCCGCAAAAGCTGTTGGATGAAGTGCAACAACTGGGAATGACAAGGCACATCAGCTTCGTGGGCGATCTGGACGATGTTCGATCCTTTGTCGGCGCCATCGATGTCGGCTTTGTTCTGTCCTATCGTGTTGAAACAATATCGTTCGCATGCCGTGAAATGATGGCCATGGGAAAACCGGTTATCGTGACCCGGCAAGGGGGACTTCCCGAAAATATTGACGCCGAAAAGGACGGCTGGGTGATCCCGCCACGCGATCCGCAAGCTTTAGCCGCCCTGCTGGAGCAAATCGTTAAGGGTCATTATGACCTGCGTGATATGGGGCGCGCTGCCCGCAGCAAAAGCGAACAGCGTTTCGGCCAGGAAAAATTCGTCAGCGCGACAGAAAACGTGTATCGCAAGGCCCTGCAAACCCACGCACGCCCTCAGGCCGCAACCATTAGCTAGCGTTGTTTCAAACGACGCCACTGCCATGGCGGCACAGGTTTTTTTTCGGCCCACAAGCCGCGACGCTGGCGTCGGGCCCGATCTTCGGCTTTGCAATAAGCAATGTCTGTAACATAGTTGCGATAGGCCCATGCGTAGCCACTGGCAACCATCTGCATATTGATATTTTTCTGGTTCAGATAAACAGTGCCAACCACCCGTCCGTAGCGGTCGTATTCGCCTGCCTGCACCATCACAGTCCTGCGATAGACTGCGTCAGACAAAAACTTTTTGGCAGCTCGTCCGTATGGCATACCGGATTCCGGTGCGTCAATCTGGGCCAGCCGGATTTTGTGCCGCCGCCGGGCCTTATCCAGGATGGTCAGCGTGTCTCCGTCTGCAATCCCCACTACCCAGCCTTCAAGCCAGGTTGCCGCGAACACCGGCTGCACCGGTATGATCACGATGATCGCAATCAGGCAGCGCAATACTTCAGATGTCATCGCATTAAATCCTGGCGCATGATTCACTCAAAAAGCAGGCTCATGCCACGAGCACATGTGCATCCATTCTGCGGTATTGCTGGCAGCAGCCAGTGATCTGCCAGTCCTGTTTCCCATCGCACAGGCCGATCCGGGTAAAGAAGTCACTCTGAGCGCACTCACCATTGCCCGTAGAACACGCCTGCCTGCTTGTATTTATTCGTCTGTTTGTCCACTTCCTCTTCGGTCACGGTCGTACGCCGTTTAAGGCCGGCAAACCAGTCCAGCAGCCGCTGTTTCATTTGACGCCTGATCGACTCGTACTCAGGGTGCTCCCCCAAATCATTGAATTCGTCCGGATCGCTCTGCAAGTCAAACAACTGGGGTCTCTCGGTACTCCAGTAAACATAACGCCACCGGTCTGTACGCACCGACCACGCCCGGCATTCGCTTGTGGATTTGCCCAACGTCAGTCTGGCCTCACGATAACTGTAATCCAGTTCCGAAAAGACGCAATCGCGCCAATCTACCGCCTTGTCATGGACCAGAGGCTGAAGCTGTCGCCCTTCAACCCGATGGGCCGGGATGTGCATGTCCAGCGCCGCCAATATGGTTGGCACGATATCCACACTTTCCACCAGCCTTGATTCGCGCTGACCGCGCGTTGCATCGGCCTGCTCGGAAGGGTCATAGATGATCAGTGGAACCCGTTGCACGACATCATAGAACAGTTCCTTCTCACCAAGCCAGTGATCGCCCAGCAGGTCGCCATGATCGGCGGTAATGATGACGAGTGTGTTGTCCATCAGACCCGCAGATTCCATGTAAGTAAACAGCCTGCCTAGATGGTCGTCCAACTGCTTGATCAGCCCCTGGTATGCCGGACGCACCCGCGCCACACATTCGTCGCTGGAGAAACTGCGACTTTCTTCTTGCTGGCGATAGGCTTGCACCACCGGGTGCGCATGGTCTTTTTCGCGCTCGGTCCGGCGCACAGGCAGGCACTGCTGCGGCGAGTACATTGCATGATACGGAGCCGGCGCCACATAAGGCCAATGCGGCTTGACGTAACTCAAGTGCATCACCCAAGGTTTTTCGCCGGCCGATTGCATATACGATATGGCGCAATTAGTCATATACGCAGTTTCGGAATGTTCTTCTTTTACCCGGGCAGGAAAATTGACATTGCGCATATGCCAGCCACTTTGCACCTGACCCTGGTCATCTTCTACCGCAATGACATAGTCGGTCCACGGATCCGGGCTATCGTAGCCCTGCGCTTTCAGATAGGCAGGATAACCGCTTTCTGCCCCGGGTTCATGATGACCGTCATAACGGTCAAGCTGTACGAAACCGCCTTGCCGCAGAAGCACGCCCAGTTCGCTCTGGCCATCTATGTTCAATCGCTCCAGCCCATGATTATCTGGCATCACGTGGGTCTTGCCAGCCAGCACCAGATCAATGTTGCGCGCCTTCAGATACTCACCCAGTGTTACTTCGTCAATGGACAACGGTACACGATTCCATGTTGCACCATGCGTGGACGGATACCGACCGGTGTAATAGCTCATCCGCGACGGCCCGCACACCCCCGAATTGACGAAGGCCTGCTCGAACAGCACGCCCCGCCTGGCAAGGTCGTCAATATGCGTCGTCTGAAGATGGGGATGACCATAACAACTCAGATGATCGGCGCGCAGCTGATCTGCCATGATGAACAATACGTTTTTTACTTGTGCCATTTCTTGTTTACTTGCCTACCTTGAAGCCGGAGTCACGAACAACCGGTTCCCATTGCTGTCTGAATGCATCAATCGCCTTGCGTGTTTGTGCAGCATTGGCCTGCACCGGGACAAGATTGACCGAACGAATCTCTTTTTGAACCGTCGCGTCACCCATGGCTTTGCTGATAGCATCGCCCAGATAGGTCACCACCTCGTCGTCCATAGAGGACGGCGCAAATACGGCATTCCAGCCGATAGCCCGGATATCAATCCCGGCCTCGTGAAACGGCGCGACATCGGGCAGGCTCGCATCCCGCTTTTCGCTAGAAACACCCAGCACTTTCACCTTGCCACTTTTGGCCATGGGAATGAAGGTATCCAGCGTGTCGATGGCAACCGGAATATTGGCGCCCGCCAGGTCCGTGAGCAATTGCGATGACCCTTTATAGCCGACAATTTCCGGCTTCAACCCGAGTTTGTCGGCCAGCATGAGGCCAAAAAAGTGCGGCAGACTGCCCGTTGCCGGCACGCCGATATTGAGTTGTTGCGGATTAGCTTTGGCCCATTGCACGAACTGCTCAACTGAGTTGACCTTGCTGGATGCCGGCACGCCGAGCGCAAAACTATATTCTGTGACCAGAGAAACCGGTTTGAAATCCACTTGCGGGTTGTAATTGAGATCAGAAAAAACGATCGGCGCAATCACAGTAACTGCCGGGTTGCCCAGCATCAGAACGTTCGCGCCTTTCTTTGTTTTTTTCAGGTCTGCCGCAGCAATCCTGCCGCCGCCGCCCGGTTTGTTTTCCACGATGACGGGAACCCCGATTTCCTTTGCCAGCGCCCTGGCCACAATGCGCGCAGCATTATCACTTGCCCCTCCGGGAACATACCCAACCGTTAATGTGACCGGTTCCGTAAACTTGGGGGTTTGCGCCCATGCTGTCATCGCTGCCGGCAGCAGCCCGACAGCCAGAAACCACGGCTTGAAACGTACCATCATCTGAGTCTCCCGATTTTCGTTATGGCCCGTGCTGCGGCAGCAACAACAGGCGCGCGCGGCAATAGGGCATGGCAAGGTCATTATTCTAGCGGAAATGCCGGCAGATGGCGCGTACGGCACGGGATGATCGAAGAAGGGGGACGCAAGGGAGTCAGGATGCGCCTCATGCACTATGCGGCTTGCGGCTTGCGGCTTGCGGCTTGCCAACAATTTTAGTGAAGGGCTGGCCTGGGCGCTCGCCTTAATGGTTGCTCCACTGTAGACAGGTTCAGCAGATCGCGCAGCTCGTTACGTTGCCCCAGCAAGTCGTGCAATGTGTATTTATCCAGCACGGCCAGAAACGCCCGGGTTGCTTCGCGGAACATCGACGGCAGTTTGCAGGGGCCCGCGATGGCACAGGACGAACAATCGACCAGATCGATATCGCCTTC
>JBOIGK010000651.1:0-5594 GCA_050742695.1 Advenella sp.
GGATTGGGTATATCCATTGTGCCCAGCATCTACAGTAAAAGCAGTCCGCCGGGGGTGGCTTTCAGGAAAATCACCGGCGCCCAGGTCGATTCGCGCATTGTAATGGCCACAATGGCCAACAGGAATATAGCCTCATTGCAGTTGTTCCGGGAGTATTGTCTTGAGCGCTGTGGTGCACGTGCCCACGGCCAGCCCTGATGATCTACCAGCCTAGTTATCGGCCGGCCCCGATTCAAACGGTATAAACCGGATCAACATCTGATTACAACTTCCTGACGGTTCTTGATGTTCAATTGGTGCCCGCTGCTAATATAATGCACTTTATCAACAAATCATTATAAGTGCATGATTTTGCGCAGATTAAATATTCTATACTTGTTTTCGTTTTATGCACCCCGTAGTGATGGGCCATACCCTGGTCGCGCCGGTTTCCTGCGTCGCCATTGTATTGCGCTCAAGCTGCTCGGTATGTCGTGTGTGATGGGGCTGGCGGGCTGTCAGTCGCTGGTGCTGGAGGGCTCGTCGGCTGGCGCCGGGATTGCCGGCGCCGCGCTTGCGCAAAAAGTCACAGACAACGCGGCGGTTACCACCGGTATCGGCGTCGGCGTTCAGGCGGCCACCCGCTCTGCCGTGCAATACGTGCAGCGAGAAATGCATGGTTATACCCAGGAAGTTATCGCCACTGCGGCCGGCAAGCTCAAAGAAGGCGAGGTGGCCAACTGGAAGTCGATTCATTCTATCCCCATGGAGCCCAATGAGCAGGGGCGGGTGACGGTCAGTCGAGCCATCAGCCAGGGTCTGCTGGAATGCAAGGAAATTGTCTATTCGGTCGACAGCGAAGAAAATTCTGTGCCCCGCAACGAGTTTTATGTGGCCTCGATCTGCAAGGACGGGCCACGCTGGGCATGGGCCACGGCAGAGCCGGCAGTCAGCCGCTGGGGAGCCTTGCAGTAATGCGGTTACGTGTCAATCTTGCAATAATCACACTTGGCGTTTGTGCCGCTGGCAGTCTGGCCGGTTGTTCATTGATCGCGACGCTGCCAGGTCTAACTGCCGGTGCGGCGACATCATCGGTCACGGGCAATCCTGCGCTGGGCCTGACTGTGGCGATTGCCACCAACGCCGCAGTGGATGCCGGCGTCAAATATGTAATGAAGCGGTTCAGTGCAGCAGAACAGCAAGAAATTGCAAATGCAATTGCGCAGAGCGTACCTGGGCAGGAACGGCGCTGGCAAGTTGAGCAGCCGGTGCCGTACGGAAACAATAAGGGTCGCACAATCGTTGTGAGCGAATCAGTCAATGCGCTGACGACCTGCAAAAAGGCCCTGTTCTCGGTAGAAGACACGATAGATGGCAAACCAGTCGAGCATTGGTACACGCTGGATGTCTGCAAGAACGGACAGTATTGGCTGTGGGCTCAGGCAGAACCATCGGTCAAGCGCTGGGGATCGCTGCATTGATCGGCCTTGCACCCAGGCCATGCAAATGCTGGACCTGATTTATCCGGTACGCATTGCAATCTGCGCCTGCATGCGGCCAGGCCAACATCGCCAGTCTTAAATAGCAGCCTCTGCCGGACAAACGAGCTATTTATCCAACCGCCGACCAGCGCGCGGCAGCAATAATGCACCGGGCAAATATCAGCTGTTTTTCTTCTTTTTTCTGCAATCTGTGCGTTCCTGTCTCAGTCCGACAATTCGATGTATATTGTAATAGTCATGTGTGCCAGGGTCGTTTAGAACCGCAACAAAATCACAGTATAAAAAATGCCTCGCGCGCCAATCACGCCGCAGTAAAGTACAGAGAACGGAACATGTTCATTGAGGAGGTTCACATGTTACGAAAATCAGTCATGCTGATCAGTTCTGTCATGATCATATCGCTGCCCTCGCACTCGCTGGCTGGGGTCGATGCGCCTGCCTGGGATAAGGTAAACAGCAGTTTTTTTTCCGGAAAAAAACTTGAGGACGGCCCCTTTATTCATATTGCCGCGCCCAAAAGGGCGGCCAGCGGCGCGCAGGTGCCGTTTGCGTTTTCCATAGACTATCCGTCAACCAAGGATGATTACATCAAGAGCGTGACGCTGGTTGTCCCGGAAAATCCTGTGCCGTTGACCGCTGTCTTTCACTTTACACCGGAAAGCGGCAAGGTCGATATTGCTACCCGCATTCGGCTTGAAGTGAATGACTACGTTCACGTTGTCGCAGAAACCAGCGATGGTCGCTATTTTCGCAACGCAGTGCCGGTCAAGGCATCGGGCGGCTGTGGCGGCACGGTCGGTGGCGATGCTGATGCCGCCAGACAAACTGCCGGACAAATGAAACTGGCCGCTGTCGATCCCATTGCTGCCGGCAAACCGGCGCAGGGGCGTTTGATGATACGCCATCCCATGAACACCGGTTTGCAACGCGACTTGATGACTCAGGGTTTTCGTCCGGCCTATTTCATCAAGAAGATAGATGTCCGCTATAACGATAAACCAGTAATGCAGGCGGACACGTATATCGGTATCAGCGAAGATCCGAATTTCCGGTTCTTCTTCGTGCCAGATAAAAGTGGGAAACTGACGGTAGTCGCAGAGGACAGCGACGGTAAACACTTTCGTCATGAAACAGATGTGAAGGTGCAGTAATGCGTTCCAGTTTTTTTCGGTTCGCGATGCTTTGGGCGATGATCGTGGCTGGCGCCGTGGCCACCGCAGCGCCGCTGCAAATGCATGAAGTGGCCCCTGGGGTATACGTGCATCAGGGAGCGCATCGGGATTTTGATGATGTTGATTACGATGGTGATATAGCCAATATCGGGTTCGTGGTTGGCAAACAGGCAGTGGCGGTGATCGATACGGGCGGCTCCTTCGACATTGGCAGCGCGCTAGCGCAGGCGGTGGCAAAGACTACCCCGTTGCCGATCCGCTACGTCATCAATACGCACGTTCACCCCGATCATATCCTGGGAAATGCGGCGTTTGCCGGCGGCAATATCCAGTTTGTCGGGCATGCCCAGTTGGCGGCGGTCATGTATGAAAGCCAGGACGCCTATCTGCGCGAGGCGCCAGCCCGTGCCGACGGCGGCAAGAACACGGTTGTCCTGCCAACCATCAAGATCTCCAAACCGCAACGGCTGGACCTGGGCGGGCGAACCCTGTTGCTGCAAAGCTGGGGACCCGCGCACAGCACCACAGATCTGACTGTTCTTGACGAACAGACTGAAACGCTCTGGACCGGCGATCTGCTGTTCACCGAACGCACCCCTTCCGTTGATGGCGACGTCAAAGGCTGGATCCAGGCGATAGATACCATCAAACGCAAGCCCGTGGCGCGACTGGTGCCTGGCCATGGCTCCAGTCCGAAAGATCAGACTGCGGCCTGGGATGCGCAGCGACGCTATTTGCTGACACTGCAGTCCGATATTGCTCAGGGCATCGATAAGGGGCAGGATATGAGCGAAGTGATGCTACATGCGGCGGCACAGGAAAAGGATAAATGGCGGCTTTTTGATGTCATCAATCCGCGCAATGTGAATTTGTTGTTTCCTAAAATGGAGTGGCAATAGGGCTGAAAATGATTACAGGGACCGACATCGCAACACGGTTATGGATACTGGCATTATTGTTAATGGGTGCCACGCAGGCAATGGCACAGGCGCCGCAGCCTGATCTGCATATTCGTGTTCTGGCCGCATCGTGTGCAGCCTGCCATGGTACGAACGGGGTCAGTGTGTCAAATACACCAAGTTTGGCGGGAATGCCTTCGGCGCAGTTTCTGTCGCGCATGCGGGAGTTTCGAACCAGCAAGACAGGCACAGATGTCATGACGCAACATGCCCGCGGCTTGACTACAAATGAAATAGACCGTTTGGCCGTGTATTTCGCGGCCTTGCCCGCACACCAATGAGCAGCGCCTGTACTAAGTTTATTTCAATTGAAATAGAGATCGGACTGCTTCATGACTTGCAGTATTTCAGTACACAGATGGAACATGAACGATGAAGCGCAGGGAATTTATCAATACCTTGGGGGCCGCCTGGCTTGGCGCCGGAGTCTGGCCGTTGAGCGCGAGCGCTGCGCGCAGTTTGCGGCTGGCGCGTGTTGTGATTGTGGGGGCGGGCTTTGCAGGCGCGACGGCGGCAAAATACCTGCGCATGTGGAGCGAATACCAACTGCCGGTCACGCTGATTGAACAAAATGCGCAGTTCGTTTCCTGCCCGACCAGCAATCTGGTGCTGGGCGGGTCTGTTGCGCTGTCGGCGATTACTCGCTCCTATGACAACCTGATTCGCAAGCATGGTGTGACAGTGCGCCAGGAAACGGTGCTGGCAGTAGACGCGGACCGCAAGCTGGTGCGTACTGCAGCCGGGTCGGTACCCTATGATTATCTGATTATGGCGCCCGGCATCAGTTTTGACTATTCGCAGTTACCCATGATGCAGACCGACGCGGCAAAAGCGCGTGTTCCTCATGCGTGGAAAGCCGGTCCGCAAACGCAGGCACTGGCCCGGCAACTGCAGCATATGCGCAAGGGAGGCGTTTTTGCCATCACGGTGCCGCCGCTACCGTATCGCTGTCCTCCCGGACCATACGAACGGGCTTGTCAGGTGGCGTGGTATCTCAAACAGCATAACCCTACAGGCAAGGTGCTGGTCCTGGATGCCAACCCGGGCATTACTTCCAAGCGCGCGTTGTTTGAGCGCAATTGGGCCGAGCAGTACGCGGGGCTGATAGACTACCAGCCCGGCAGCGAGCTGTCCGCCATAGATGTTGACAGCAGGACCGTCAAAACGGTCTTCGATACCTGGCAGACCGATGTATTGAATGTGATTCCGCCCCAGGCAGCAGGCCGGCTGGCGCTCGATACCGGGTTATCCAACGGCGAAGGTCGCTGGTGCGATGTGGATTTTGTGACGTATGAGTCACGCAAGGTGCCTGGTGTGCATTTGCTGGGCGATTCCGTCGATTCGGGTTTGCCCAAGTCTGCTCATATCGCCAACTCCCAGGCCAAGGTATGCGCCAGCAGCATGATTGCACGACTGGCCGACGCTCAACCAGATCCGCTTCCGGTCTTTGCCAATACCTGCTACAGCTATGTAGACGATACATCGGCCATGCATGTGGCCAATGTCTACCGTTATGGCCCGGAAAAAATGGACATGGTCTCGGCCGAAGGTGGTGGTTTGTCCGCGTACCCTTCCGAAAAAGAGGGCACTGATGCACGTTCCTGGGCAAAAAATATCTGGAGCGATACGCTGGACTGACTGGACTTATGCGCGTTCATTGTCCTGTTTCTGTCTGGTGGCCCTGCCCCGGAATAACGCAGCGCACAATTGGCGTGCGCCTTATGCACTGCCAGTGGGCGGGCTGATACGTTGCAATGCGCAGTTGCTTTGTGCCGGTGTGAAAATGTGCAATTGTGGCTCATTGTGGCCTGCTGGATCTGGACTCAACGAAGTGCGGAAACTGGACCTAGACCGTCAGGCAAACTTCTTCTATCTTTGATTGAAATATCAAAGCAGGAGAATGCAAAATGAGTAACGCGGTAAATATCCAGACCCTTGAGGCCTTTTCCCAGGCGTGGAACGACCATGACATTGAAGCCCTG
>JBOIGK010000652.1:0-2664 GCA_050742695.1 Advenella sp.
GCTGAACCGGATTGTCTCCGGCGCAGAAAATTAAAAACAATAATCTCATAATAAAGGAAACTACAATGAAATTACTAACACGCTTCCGCCAGGAATTTGGCACACAGAACAATAACAACAATCAGCAGCACCCTGCTGTCAACACACCGGTTAAACCCTCCGGCTTCAAGCTGGGATTGGCAATGAACCAGTCGCAATTTCGCATGCACTCTGAAAAATAATCTCTGCGGTTGCCGCTCACCGCGGCGCCAGCAGTTGATCTGAAACTCAAAACCCGCTTCCGGTAATGAAACCGGACAGCGGGTTTTTTTAAGAATTGCCGTCTTGACGGCGACAAAGCTTATTACTTAACTGCGTACAGGTACAGTTCTACGCGACGGTTCTGGGCGCGGCCCTGCGCGGTCGCATTGTCTGCGATCGGATCGTTGGGACCGCGACCTTCAATGCTCATCCGACTGGTATTGACACCTTTGCCGCCCAGATAATTGACCACGCTTTGCGCGCGATTCACAGAAAGCTGTTGATTGAATGCCATTTTGCCGGTGCTGTCGGTATGGCCAACAGATTTAAGACGCAGTTGCTGGCTTTCATTCATTGATTGGGCCAGGGCATCAAGCACAGGGAACAGCGCAGGTTTCAGATCATACTTCGCCGTATCGAAGGTTGCGCCTTCAGGAATATTGACTTTGAGGCTGCCGTCAGGCATTTTGGTGGTGGAAATGCCCAGCTCTTTGCCGCCGGCGTCATTCACGCGACCCACGATGCGGTCCCAGTTATAGCCAACAATGGCGCCACCGATAGCACCAATACCGGCGCCGATACCCGCGCTTTTGGAAGAATCCCCTATCAGCGCACCGAGACCAGCACCCAATGCGGCGCCAACACCAGTTCCTGCTGCCGTATTGCCGCCTTGCGTCGCACATCCGGCCAGCATTGCACCAGCTACCAGCACTGCCGCGATTCGAGTTTGACGAATAATCATTGACTTCTCCTTGTTGGATTTGTTTGCTGTACTAAAAAATCTGAATAACCAGGTTGAAAATCAGCCACATCACATATCCTGAGCCACATTCAGACCGGACCGCAGCCCGGGTGAATTCTGTCCACGGACAGCCGCAATTATCACGGTCTGCCCTGGAAACGGGGCTGAAAAACCGTAACAACCTTGATGGTGTCAATACAATAACCGAGCAATCGCCAAAGCGCAAGTGATCATCAGAACGTTGTTATATCCGGGCAAACCCTTTGATGCAGCAGCATTACCAACTTGCAATCGGGCTGGGTGGCCAGGCGAAATGTGATCTGTTCGAATTGCCGGATACCCAATTGCGGGTGGTTGAATTCCCTTAAGCCACCTTCGCGTTCGACAACCACCTGGCGTGCCCACCAATGGCTGAACACAATACTGCCGGCCAGCAGATCATCAATCAGACTGGAGGTCTGGCCGTCATCCAGATAAGCGCCGATATCTGCGCGAAACTCCGCTACTACCCGATTGGCGCGCGTTTCCCAGTCCACGACAATGTCCGGCGCCTGTGCATCCAGGAAAATAAAACGTAGCAGATTGGGCTGCGCCTGTGCACTCATCCATCCGGCAAACACCTGGTCCAACGCAGCATTAAATGCCAACACGTCCCAGTGCCGGTCCAGAATGTACGCCGGCGCATTGATACTATCGACGCAGGCCTGCAGCGAAGCCGTCGGCGCCGAGACGACAGCGCTGGCATGATCCGGATCACTGACATCGGCCAGCTCAAACAGATAAGCACGCTCTGCCCTGGTCATTTGCAACACAGTGGCCAGACGCGCCCATACGGTGGCCGACACCGACACATCGCGCCCCTGCTCAATCCAGGTGTACCAGGTAACGCTGATATCACAAAGCTGGGCCACTTCTTCGCGACGCAGGCCGGGGGTGCGGCGGCGCTGACCACCGGCAATACCGGCCTGTTGCGGCGTTACGCGATCACGAACGCTGCGTACAAATGCACCCAGTGCCTGCTTGCGAAATGCTCCGTGCTTGTCAGCCATACCACTCCTGCCAGGTGATGCGTTCTACGCTGCGCTTACCCCAGTACGCTCATGAGCGAACGACGAACCTCTTCTTCAGGTAACCCACTGCGCGCAATATAGTCCTGCAACTGATCTTGGCCTATCGTCCCTACATTGAAATAGCTCGAATCCGGATGGCTCAGATAAAAACCCGAGACACTGGATGCCGGGAACATGGCCATGCCATCGGTCAAATACATGCCAATGCCCTCGGTCTGCAAGACGTTGAACATATCCACTTTCACGCGATGCTCGGGGCAGGCGGGATAGCCTGGTGCAGGACGGATACCCTGATATTTTTCGTCAATGAGCGCCTGATTATCCAGGCTCTCATCCGCGACATAGCCCCATAGATCGCGACGCACCCGAGCATGCATGCATTCGGCAAAACCTTCGGCAAAACGGTCGGCCAGGGCCTTGAGCAGAATTGACGAGTAGTCATCCATTTGTGCTTCGAACCGTTGCTCATGCTTCTCTATACCAATACCGCCGGTCACGGCAAACAACCCAATATAGTCCTTGACCCCGGTTTCCCTGGGCGCGATATAGTCAGCCAGGCACTTGTTGGCCACGCCTTCACGTTTGGCATTTTGTTGCCGCAAGTTGCGCCAG
>JBOIGK010000653.1:0-2214 GCA_050742695.1 Advenella sp.
GCGAGCGAGGCCTCCAGTTCGGTCTGCGCCTTTTCGATCTCCTGGGCTTTTTTCTCCTGATCTGTGCGGGCATTTTCTTCCCGGATCAGCCAAAGCACATGTTGCTTTTTTTCGCCATCTTGCTGCAGGTCACGATACTTGCGCGCCACTTCGGCCTGTGCTTCCAGGCGGTTTAACTGTGAGTCAAGCTCGCGCATGATGTCGTCGACGCGGGTCAGGTTCTCACGGGTATCGCCCAGACGATTTTCAGTTTCCCGGCGACGCTCCTTATACCTGGATACGCCGGCGGCCTCTTCCAGATATACGCGCAGTTCTTCAGGTTTGGCCTCGATCAGGCGGTTGATCATGCCCTGGCCAATAATGGCGTACCCACGCGCGCCCAGACCGGTGCCCAGGAAAATATCGTGGATATCCTTGCGGCGGACCTGCTGGTTGTTGACGTAATAGCTGCTGGTGCCATCGCGGGTCAAGACCCGCCTGACGGCAATTTCTCCGTAAGTGCTCCACTGCCCGACGGCACGACCGTCGCTGTTATCAAAGACCAGTTCAACCGACGCCCGTGCTGCCGGCTTTCTGTTTCCCGAGCCGTTAAAGATAACGTCCTGCATGGACTCGCCGCGCAGTTCAGAGGCGCGCGTCTCACCCAGCACCCAACGTACGGCGTCGATAATATTGGATTTTCCGCAGCCATTGGGACCGACCACGCCCACCATCTGGCTGGGCACCGGGATGACAGTAGGATCAACAAAAGACTTGAATCCAGCTAGTTTGAGTTGGGTGAGGCGCACGTAGGGAACAATACAAAGTAAAAAAAATGCCCTGAAGCGGTGCCGATACAGGTCCGGCCCGACAGTCAGGCTCCAGCCCAGTATGATAACCCAGGCGATCCGATTTGATAGTAAACAAAAGTCATAATAGCAATATTTGCGCATGGCGCAAGTCCTCTATCGCAATTGCGGTGCCACACCGGTTACTGGGCGCCAAGGCAAGGCTTGTCGCGTTCTGCCGCGACCTCGCGAGAAGCTCAGCCACTCATACCCAGCCGGCACCGGTCTGCGAGGCGCCCGGCAACAAATATTTCAACCTGCTACATGAACAGGCGGAAGGGTTTGGTTGACAGATATTTGTGTTGGCTCCTCATCCTGCACGGGTTTGAATCTAATTCGCCATTGGTTGGGGGCAATGGGTAACGAAACGCCACTGAACCTGATATTATGTTGCGATTGAGCACGATGGAAAAACCCGGCACCTGTCTGGTATTTCTGTCAGCATCATTTCATGACCACGACATATGGTTACTTTATCGTCTGGTGCTTCCACCGGATCCGGGTATGCGATAACAAGTTAAAACGGGATATTCAGTTTGAAAAAAGGTTTCTTTCTCGTCATGTTGGCACAGGCGCTCTCGTCCCTGGCCGACAATGCGCTTTTTATCGCTGCCATCGCCCTTATTGCTGAACTTTCCGGACCCGACTGGATGACGCCCGCCATGAAATGGTTTTTTGCGTTCGCCTATGTCATTCTGGCTGCGTTCGTCGGCGCCATCGCCGACTCTTTTCCAAAGGGTCGGGTCATGTTTGTCACCAATGCCATTAAAATTTCCGGCTGCCTGCTGATGTTCGGCTTTGCCATGCTGGCCCCGTCCGACAAAAGCCTGCACGCCTACATCGTCTGTTTTTCCTATGCCCTGGTGGGCATCGGCGCTGCCGCCTATTCGCCAGCCAAATACGGCATCGTCACCGAACTGCTGCCGCCGCGGGATCTGGTCAAGGGTAACAGCTGGATCGAAGGGCTCACAGTGCTTTCTATTATTTTCGGGGTTGTATTGGGAGGCAAGCTGATCGAACCGCCCCTGTCCGATTACCTGCTGGCCCTGCCCTGGATGTCGGTGCTGGCCAAAACACCGGCCGAGGCGGCCATTGTCGTCATTGGCGGCATTTATATCCTGGCCGCGATCTGCAATTTGCTGATTCCCAATACGCACTTCGTGTATCCGAAACAGGAATCCAATCCAGTGAAGCTGCTGAGCGTATTTGCCAGTTATGTGCGCATCCTGTGGCAAGATAAGGTCGGACAAATTTCACTGGCGGTCACCACCCTTTTCTGGGGTGCGGGCGCCACCCTGCAACTGATCGTGCTGCAATGGGGACGGGACCACCTGCAACTGAGCATCGCCCAATCGGCCAATCTGATGGGTGTCGCGGCCATCGGCAC
>JBOIGK010000654.1:0-6370 GCA_050742695.1 Advenella sp.
TGAGCTGGCATTGGCAACTTTGCTAAATCACTGCGCTTTCCAGGAAAGACTGAATCTGTGCATCGGTATAGCCCAATTCAGTCAGCAGCGCCTGATTATCCTGCCCCATCGCGGGCGCAGCCTGCACCGGATGCGGACCGGCCCGCACTGGTGAGGCAATCGCCCGCACTTTCGCGCTCGGATGCGCCAGCTCCAGAATACGTTCCTGTTCATGAATGAAATCATTGTCCAGCGCCTGCGCCACATCGTAGACGGGCGCTGCAGGCACCTTGCCGGCAAAGCGGGTCATCCACTCCTGGGTCGTATGGCGCGTCAGCACGCTTTCAAGTTCCTGTTTCAACTGATCGCGATTGGCCAGCCGGCTTTTGAAGTCCTTGTATCGGTCGGCGGCGATCCACTCAGGCTGTTCAATGGCACGGCATAGTACGCCCCAGAACTTCTCTTTATTGCACATCAGGAAGATCCAGCCGTCGGCCGTCCTGTATAGCTGGCTGGGTGTGAGCGAAGGATGGCTGGAGAACGGCTCGCGCTTGAGCGAGAAGCCTTCATTAAGATACCAGGTGCCTACGTAGGCCAGATTATGAATGGCCACATCATACAGGCTGACATCAATATCGCGGCCGATACCGGTTGCACGAGCGCCCAGGATTCCGGCCAGCAACCCCATTGCCGCCGTCGTGCCCGTCATCAGGTCGATAATGGACAAACCCATGCGGCTCGGTGGCCCTTGCGGTTCTCCTGTCAGGGAAAGATAGCCAGCTTCGGCCTGCATCAGATAATCGTAGCCTGGCCAGGATTTTCTGGAACCCTGCCGCCCATAAGCGGACAGATGACCGCAGACAATCTGTGGGTTCAGGTGTTTCAGGTCCTCGTAGGTCAGCCGCAGCTTCTCGGGCAGATCGCCACGCAGATTATTGAATACCGCTGCGGCATTCTTGACCAGTCGATGCAGGATTTCCATACCCTGTTCGGATTTCAGGTTCAACGTCATACTACGCTTGTTGCGATTGAACGCCTGGTAAAAGTGGCTATCATTCTCATCAAAATAGTAAGGCCCCACATGCCTGCCGACGTCACCACCGTCAGCCCGGTTTTCAATCTTGATGATTTCTGCGCCAAGATCGGCCAGGTGCTGGGTGCCAAACGGGCCGGCGCCATATTGCTCGACCGCAATAATGCGTACGCCGGCAAGCGGCAGCCCCGCTGCCTGGCTCTTTTCTGCACTGCCGCTCATACCCGATTCCTCTCGATCATTTGTTTGGCGATAATAATGCGCTGCATCTCGTTGGTGCCCTCGCCGATAAGCAGCAAAGGGGCATCGCGATAAAGTCGTTCGACGTTATACTCCTTTGAATACCCATAGCCGCCAAAGATACGCATCGCCTCGAGCGCATTCTCCATACCGGCTTCGGTCGCAAAAAATTTGGCCATACCGGCCTCGGCGTCACACCGTTCACCTCTGTCATACGCGGCGGCAGCTGAATAGACCAGCAGACGGGAGGCCTCGGTGCGAGTCGCCATTTCTCCCAATTTTAGTTGTATTGCCTGATGTTCACAGATCGGCTTGCCAAACGTTTTGCGCGTTTGCGAGTACGCCAATGCTTCTGAGAGCGCGGCCTGCGCCACACCCAGGCCGCGTGCCGCCACATTGATCCTGCCCAGCTCCAGGCCATTGAGAATCTGCTGCAATCCCTTGCCTTCGACGCCGCCAATAAGACGCGTAGCATCCACTTGATAATCATCAAAATTGAGCGCGCAGGTATCAATACCTTTATAGCCAAGCTTTTCCAGCTTTTTGCTGACAATAAACCCCTTGCCTTTTTCTGCAATCAGCAGGCTCATGCCGCGATGTCGTGGATTCGCCTGCGTATCGGTCTTGACCAGGAGTGCCAGGCAGTTGCCATACATACTATTGGTGATCCACATCTTGGCGCCATTCACAACATATTTGTCGCCCTGTCTGCGCGCCACCGTTCTGATGGCCTGCAGATCCGTACCGCAGTCCGGTTCGGTCAGCCCCACGCCACCACGCAGCTGCCCGGTGGCAAAGCGCGGAAGAAACTCGCGTTTCTGCGCCTCGGTGCCGTTACGCTGTACTGTCATGGCCATGATGACATGTGAATTAATGATGCCTGAAATGGACATCCAGACCGCGGACATGCGCTCGATGATTTTGGCGTAGGTCACGGTGGTCAGACCAAGCCCGCCATATTCCGGCGAGATGAGGCAGCCAAATAGCCCCATCTCTTTCATTTTTTCAACAATTTCTTCGGGATAGATATCATCATGTTCCAGTTTATGGACATGTGGTTGAACCTCTACCGCCAGGAATCGGTCCAGTGAGTCCAGAATCAACTGCTCCTGCTCGGTATCGTATGCGTTGGCTGTATGCATTACTTCTGCGCTCCCTTGCTCATGCCGTTCATCACATCACGTGCGTTATGTTTTTCAATATTCCGAATCAATGACTCGATCTGGTCGATTGCGTTGGTCTGTAGCACTGTTGCCGCATTCTCGCGGAATTTGACGACGATTTCTTCGTTGGTAATGGGCCGCGTATCTGCACCCCGATTGATATGTTCGCGATGCGACAGTCGACGCCCGTCCTTCAACTCCACGATGACTTCGCCGGAGTAATATTTGGGGAAATCGGCATCGGGATCTGCTTCGCTTTCGACTTTCTCGGCAATGGCAAGTGTAGTTGCGTCGGTGTACGCGGTCTCTTCCAGTGCGTCCAGGCCAAACCGGCCGTAGCGCAAGCCTGTTGCCACAGAATACGGAATACTGAATTGCGCCTCGTAGGCATTGGCCGGCTTTTTCTTGTTTTCAACGGGTTCGCACACCGTTTTCATGACACCGGCAGGAACTTTTGCGACAATCCGGGCAATTTCCTCGATCGCCAGGTCTTTATGCAGTACCGCGGCGGCATCGGCACTGGCATGGGTAAAATGACACGCTGGAATTGGCTTGATGGCCACATTCATCAATTCCCATACGGTGCCGATGGTATTGATGCTCTCTTGCAGGCCATCCAACTGAAACTCCTTGCCCAAATGACTGGCGAACAAGCCGAATCGTCCTTCATAAGTTTCTCTGGGGCCGACAAATCCATTTTTCGCCAACGTAGCTGCCGTAATAGCGCATTGCGCTGCCCATCCGGGGTGAATCCGCTTGGTCCAGGCCCCGTCCTGCAGAAACTCCATGCTGCCGGCGGCAAAAGACAAGGTGATGCCCTGCGCATGCGTCAGCTGCGCTTCGGTCAGGCCGAGCAGCCAGCCTGCAGCCACGGTGCAACCAAAGGCCCCTATCAGGCCCGTAGGGTGAAACCCGACCTGGTGAAACTCACCATGCGCCGCAGCACCCAATCTTGTGGCCACTTCGATACCCAGCACATAGGCGGTAAGCAGATCCTGCCCGGACGTATCCTGTTTGTAGCCCAGCGCAGTTACCGCCGTGATAACCGACGCGGTGGCGTGAATAATCCCGCTCGGGTGCGTATCATCGTAATCCAGCCCATGAATCAACAGACCGTTCATGACAGCCGCATCCCGCACCGGCAGGCGGGCATCCATTCCAACAACAGGAACGTCGCCCGTCGTTCCTTCGCTTAACATCTGTAATCCGTCCAGTGTGTGCCTGGAAAAATCAAAGCGGGTAGAGGCAAATGCGATGCCAAAAGCATCCAGAATCAGGTGCCGTGCCCGTTCGCGCACTTCCTGTGGAATACCATCGTAGTTGAACGCTTTGGCCTTGTTGCTGATTATCTGTGAAATCGTAGTCATAGCTTCCTCTTCAGTTTACTTGTGCACCGGACAGGTCCACGGCGACTTTCCATTTCTTTATTTCGTCTGAAATGTACTGGCGAAAGGCTTCGGGATCCTTGAGTACCGCCTCGGAACCCAGCCCATTGAGCACTTTGATGTTTTCCGGCGTCCTCCAATGGCCTTCCAGCGCCTTGTACAGCGTATTGATAATTTCCGGCGGAGTGCCTTTGGGCGCGCCCAACCCAACCCATGCCGGGGTTTGAAGATCGCCAATGCCCGCCTCTTTGGCTGTTGGAACCTCTGGCACGGCAGCATTGCGTTTGTCGTTGAGAGTTGCCAGAATACGGATATCACCGCGCCGCGCGACCGGTAGCAAGGCAGGCCCCGTATCGACCATTGCCTGAACATGTCCGCCAATCAAATCGGCCACAGCGGGCGGGCTGCCCTTATAAGGCACGTGGCGAATATCCATATCCTGATTGTGTTTGAGCAGTTCCATGGCCAGATGACTGGTCACACCACTGCCGGCGGACCCGTAATTGAGCTTACCCGGATTGGCCTTCACGTAGCTGATGAATTCGCTCGCCGTTTTCACCGGCAGTTTCCCATTCACCGCAAGAAACAATGGCACTTCCGACAGTTCGGTGATCGGCTCAATGTCCCGCAAAGGATCGTAGGCCAGCTTGGTATACAGACTGGGATTGATCGACAGCGTACCGCTGGATCCCACCAGCAACGTATAGCCATCAGGTGGCGCACGCACCACGTCCATAGTACCGATAATGCCCGATGCACCTGGCTTGTTTTCAACATAGACAGACTGCTTGAGCGATGTCTCCAGTGCCTTTGCAGCCAGCCTGGCCACAATGTCCGTTGCCTGCCCCGCAGGAAAACCGACAATAATCCGTATCGGCTTTTCCGGGTAGGCGGCCAGCGCCGGTGTGGCATGCAGTAGTGCCAGGGACAACGCGAAGACGCCCCCAATCCATTTTTGTCTCATCTCTATCCTTTAAGTGGTATGGCTGGCCATTGTGTTTGTTGTTTGTCCGGCCGTGGTTTGCGCCAATACTGCAGCCGATATCAGCCGGCAGCCGTTGCCGATTGCGGTTTGCGGCCGACCAGAAAGCTGCGCTCAAATACCATGATTTGTTCATCGCGCTGATTAAAGGCCCTTGTGCGGACCGTCACGATGCCTTGATGCGGTCTGGACTTTGATTCCCTGACCTGCAACACTTCAGACTCTGCATACAGCGTATCGCCGGCAAAAACCGGATTGGTCAGTTGAATATCTTTCCAGCCCAGATTGGCGATAGCCTGCCCACTGACATCATTTACCGACATGCCCAGCACAATGGCCAGCGTCAATCCGCTGCTGATCAGCAGCTTGCCAAATTCACTTTTCTTGGCAAACGCCTCATCGCAATGCATGGGGTGATAATTCATTGTGAGCAGAGAAAACTGGATATTGTCTGCATCCGTCAACGTCCGTCCGGGTCGGTGTTCGTATATGTCGCCAAGCGTGAACTCTTCCAGATAACGTCCGTAACGGGCCCGATAACGATTGGGTGCAACCTGTTCAGGTGTGAGCATACCATCTCCTTTATATGTTTGTCCGTACAATATGGAAGAATCATAAGATCATTTTTATTTTGTGTCAATATTTTTTGTCCACAACAACGACCATCTGGTCTGATATAAAGGGGAAACCTGCCCTCAAAAGAGATGTACATACGAATAGAACGCCTCGAAGAAGATGAAGTATCCATTTTCAGGCTCGCTTTCTCTTGCGTAAATTGACAGGACAATCGATTAATGTCACTATTTATACGGACAATATCACAAACTCTATATTCATTGACATAGACAGACGATATAGTCGGCCAGTCACTGGCACTTCTCATCCCTCTAAAACAACAATTCCCATCCGGAGACAGACATGAATAAATTGCATTGCAGGTTGTTGGCTTCGCTCTGGCTTTTTTTCTTCGCAGTCACTGCCCACGCATACGACTTTAGCGGCAAACCAATCACAATTGTGGTTCCATATAACCCCGGAGGCGGTACCGATACCATTGCCCGCAGGCTATCGAACCAGTTGGCAAAACAGTTGAACACAAATGTCATTGTCGAAAACAAGGCGGGGGCCGATGGTATCATTGGCACCTCCGCAGTCGTGCGGGCCAAACCCGATGGGCATACCTACGCGCTCGTAGTCAATACCCATATTGTCAATCCCCTGTTTCACAAAACCATGCCCTATGACACCTTCAAGGATCTAGCCGGCGTGACAATGATCGCCAAATCGCCGCTGGTGCTGGTGGTGCCAAAAAGCCTGGGCGTGACTACGCTGGGCGACCTGATAAAACTCGTTAAGAAAACCCCTGGAAAGTATGCTTACGGCAGTTCTGAAAACTTCACAAAACTGGTAGGCGCCAGATTCGTCAAGGAACTGGAGCTGGATATGATCAACGTCCCCTAGAGCGGCGGAGCGCCACTGATGACCGATGTCGCAGCCGGCACCACCACCCTGGGAGTAGGCAGCATTCTGGCAGCACATGCTTATATTTCATCGGGAAAGGTTGTGCCCATTGCCCTGACCGGCGACA
>JBOIGK010000655.1:0-5506 GCA_050742695.1 Advenella sp.
CATGATGCGACTGCCGGCCGGCGCTGCACCAGCCCCCCAATCCACGTCACTGTATACGCCGCGATTGGCCAGTGCGCGATAGGCATTGGTCAGCGACAATAGCGTCACGTCGGCGCTGCCCAGTGCAAGACTGTAGCCGTAATAATCGCCAGATTCCGATAACGGCAATCCGAGTTGCAGCAAGCGCTGATGGAAAACATCCGGCGTGACCATGACCAACAAGCGTACTGCCGGTATATTCAATGAGGAAGCCAGCGCCGTGCGGGCACTGACCCAGCCACCGAATTGCTTATCGTAGTTCTGCGGTACATACAGACCGTTGCCTGTGGGCAGATTAACGGCACTGTCATCCAGCAGCGAGGCAGCCGTGATCCGGCGCTGCTCCAGCGCCTGGCCATACAAAAACGGCTTGAGTGTGGATCCGGCCTGGCGCATGGCCGTAGCATTATCGACATAGCGCGCCGTCGCCAGGTCGCCGGACGAGCCCACATAGGCCAGAATGTGTCCGGTGCGATTGTCCAGCACTACGGCAGCGGCATCATTGGCGTGACTACGACGGATCTGGTGGGCAACGCGGTTGACGATGGTCTGCACGGTACGTTGCAGTTGTCCATCAATGCTGGTGCCGATCTGCTCCTTTCGGGGCATGTCCAGTGCCAGTCTGCGACGCGCAAAATGCGAGGCAGCAAAGGGGTCGTCCTGCAATGTGCTGCTGGTATGCATCAGATGATATTCGGTAAAACCGGCCAGATAGTCGCAATATTGCGCTTGTGATTGCATCTTCAAAATGCCGCAGGCCCGCTTCGACACAGTCGAAGGCACGGCATTGGGCGCACGCAGCATCGCTGCCAGAATAGCTGATTCGCGGCTGTCCAGGCCGGAAGGATATTTTCCGAACAGACTGCGCGCCGTTGCGGTGATGCCAGATAGCTCGCCGCGCCAGGGCACCATGTTCAGATAGGCCTCAAGGATCTGCGATTTATTCCAGTGCAGCTCCAGGGCCAGTGCCTGGCCCATCTGCCGGACTTTTTGCAATGGCGTACGGCGGCCAAACTGTCGCTTGTCGCGCTCAAGCATGCCGGCCAGCTGCATTGTCAGCGTAGAGCTGCCACGCACACTGCGATGGATCAGCCGATCCCGCAATGAACCTGCCAGCGCAAGCACATCGACGCCCATATGACGATAGAAACGCCTGTCCTCGGACTGCAGCACCGCATTGATCAGCGCAGGCGACACTTCGGTCAATGGCGTCCAGTTATCACGTCTGTCATGATAGTCGCGTCGCACCCGTTCCAGCACGGCACCATCGCGATCAAGCAGAGTGATATAGGACGTACGATAGTTGTTGCGTACCTCATCATAAGCGGGCACGGGCAAGCGAGCCACGCAAATGACCAGCGCCACCGCGCAGGCTAACCCCACCAGCAGACAAAACCCCGCCAGGCGGGTGCGCCGGCGCCGCCTGACCGCCATCCCTGCAGGGGTCGCAGTCATGGCCTTGCTGTGCCAGGCGCGCCACCGGAAGGTATTGCCGCCGCATCAGGTGCATAGCCAGCGGGTGTTGGCAAAGCCTGTGATCCGGCGTGTTCGGCGGCAGCCGGCGCAACGCTGTCTTGCTGCTCAACGATAGTGAAGCTGCCGGTATTGGGTGACTCACCATACACCTGTGGCGCGTACATGGCTTCGACCCGTGTCGCCGGCAAGCTGTAGCTGCCCGGTGTATTGAGCCGAACCGTATATTCAAGCGACGTTTTGCCTGAAGGCAACCAGGCATAGTAAGCACGATACAGTTCGCTCTTTCTTTCGACAAAGCTTGCAGACATGCCCTGCTCGTCCTGCTTTTCCCCCTCTGTTGCCGTGGCGGAGTCACGGCCCAGCCCGCCACCCAGAATGGTTGCGCCTGCAGGAACCGGATCACTAAGTACCACCCAGTTCATCGCGGTCTTCGCAGTGATATCCAGATGCACGCGATAGATATCGCCCACCGACCATTTGCCGGCGACTGCCTGTGATACCGGGGCAACCTGCCGGGTGATGGTGTAGCCCGCGTAAACAGGCTTGGTAACAGGCACCGCAGCCAGAGCTCCCATGGAGGCCCATACCCTGCCGGTTCCCTGCAAGGACAGCGAGAGTGCTTGCTGTTCGGTGTTTTTCCAAGGTACCAGAATTTTCTGGGTTGGCAGCAGGCCTTCCCAGTTCTGATCCGCAGACGCTGCCTGGTCGGCCCCGCCCTTCAATGACATAGACAAAGTACCCTTCACCGGTGTTTTTTCAAATGTCGCACTGAAGGCGCGAACGGCCAGCGTTCCCCACACGTTGGCCGTGGTGGTGGACCAGGTGCCACGCTGCTGCTGGCCAAGCAGGCCGGTCATCAGCACAGGGATATCCTTTTCCCAGGCCTTGTTACTCATGACCGTGGTCAGCAGCTTGGCGGTAACCGTCGAACGACTGCTCATCATCCACCAGGGATAGGCATTGTCATCATCGGCCAATACCATGCTCGTTCCCTGCCGACTCATGCGCGACAACAGGGATGAGCGCAGCGACGCCAGTGTTTTGGCCTGATCGGGCAGCGCCTTGACGCGGGACACGATGCCCAGCCAGTCCACCAGCGCTGCCGTGCTCATGTGATCCCGGTCAAACTCAACTGTAGACATCAACCGGGGCGTAACCATGCCGGCTCGCGATATTGCCTCCAGCACCATGAGCTTACGCTCTGCCGTATCCTGTTTCGGCTGCCAGGCCGTGGAACGGATTTTCCCGGTCACATACGCCATCAGCCCCTCCAGCATTTTTTCCCGATAGGCTTCGGGAATGGCGTAGGGCTGGCTCGCGCGACTGGCTTCATGAGACACCGCAATCAGGTGCGCCGTGAGCACTTCATCGCCCGGCAGGCCCGGGAAATAAGCGACCAGTCCATGATCGTCCATGTATACCGGCAAACGGTTCATCAGAGCAGACCAGCGCTGGGGATTGTCGATACCGATGGCAATCGACGACAATTGCTCCAGGCAGGTAAATTGGTAGTCGGTAAACCAGCGGCGCACCGGTTCCAGCCCCTTTGCCAGGGAGGTGGACAATTGCACCTGTACCCCGCCGACAGGCATGCCATCAGGTCCCTTTACTGCTGCAGCCGGCGGTTGCACCGGCAGGTTTTGTATGGGTTCCTTTGCCAGCACCGACTGCAGTGTGGCCTGGCGCAGCGTTATTGGCACAGTGGGAATCAGCAATTGCGAGACTTCCACGCTATCGGTGGCACGACCATCCGCAGACTGTGTTTCTAATTGCGCGCCCTGCTCCTGCGCATCAAAACGCCACTTCAGCGTCTGCGACGACGGACCGGCTGGCAGCTTGCGCATATCCATATCCCAGGCAACGCGTGCTGACGACTGCGCGGAAATAGTCATGGTCTGCCGGTTGAGCGTCATTGGCGCAAGCGTCGAACTGCTGAGACGTGCTCCGGCCTGGACTGTCATGGCCCGGTCGGTTGCATTGCGCAGCGTCACGACAGCGGTATAGTGATCGTCGCTGCGCGCCACCAGCGGCAGGCCGGAAATGACCTGCAGATCCTGCGTGGTAACGATATGGGCATTGGCCTGGCCAAAACGGTCTGCGCCCAGCTCGGCAATGGCCGCCAGCCTGAACCCGGAAATGGCATCGTTCAGGGCAATGGGTATTGTGGCCTGGCCCTGGGCATCCAGCAGAATATTCGGCTTCCAGAATACCAGGCTATCCAGTACTTCGCGTGTTGGGGCCCCGCCATTGCCCCCGCCTCCGCCAGGCGGCAGTGACTTGCGGCCGTAGTGGCGCCGTCCCACCACTTCCATCTGGGCCGTGGCCGTTTCCACGCCGTAGGCCCGTTCTCCCATCATGGCCTTGACAATATCCCAACTGGTGTTGGGCGCCAGTTCCAGCAGAGCTTCGTCTACGACTGCAAGCGCCACGCTGGCGTTGGCAGCCGGACTGCCATCAGGCAATGTGGCGCGGATGGTCGCGGTCGCATTATCGCGAACGCGATAACTCAGCTTGTCGGTACTCACGGTGACGTTGACCGCATTTTTATCGCTGCGCACGCGGATGGCCGCCAGTCCGTAACGATAGGCCGGCTTGGCCAGATCAATCAGTGCTGTCGGTGCATCTGCCGACGCTTCCCCCCAGGTCAGCTCGGGATTTTGTGCGGAGTCGCGAACGCGCCCGCGCAAGGCCAGCACCGACACATAGACGTTAGGGCCCCATTCAGGCTTGATGTCGATAGTGAAAGAGGGATTGGTTCCCGACAGCGCAATTTGCCGGGTTTCCAGTACTCCCTCGCGCTCGATGGCAACCAGGGCATTGGCCTGACGAAACGGCATGCGTACCTGGAACTGCGCAGACTCGCCGGGTTTGTATTCCTTTTTGTCCGGAATGATATCGATACGATCATTGTTCTCGCCCGAAAACCACATTTCCCCGGCGCCGACCACATATACCGTGGATTCGGCCTGCGCACGGCGACCTTGCGCATCGGTCACCTCGGCTACCAGACTGACCCGTCCCTGCTCTTTCAGGTTAACGTCACATGAAAATTTGCCATCGGCACCGCTGTTGCCCTGGCATATCGTGCCCAGATCCTTGGCCACGCGGTGGGTGTCATAACTGTAGAAGCCGCCCACCAGCCGCTTGCGCACGGATTGATAGGTGTAGCTCACTGCGCGAACCGTGACGGGTATCTCCGCCGCAGGTCTGCCCTGCGTATCGAGCGCGACAACCGACACGCCCGCAGCCTTTTCCTGCTGCATGAGGTAGCCACTGCGAATCCCCGCTACGTAGGCAGCAGGCCAGACCGCAACGGTACGGCTGATGGTCTGTACCTGACCATTGGGATCCATGAAGCTGCCTTCAAATGTGATATCGCGGGGCCTGTCCGAAGACGGCAGCGCATCGAGCTCCAGCGTACCGCGGCCCTCATTGCCAAGTGTGATTTTCTTTTTGTTTACGATGATGCGACTGGTATCACTCTGGTCCGGAGTATCGGCTTCTGCGTCATTTTCACCGGCATCGTCATCGGCAGACTGTGGCGGATTGAACGAATAATCGTCATAGTCGCGAAAGGAGACGCCGCGATTGTGCGACAGGGCAGAAATATCGACAGGCAGCTTGCCTGCCGCGCCACCAGACAGATAGTGCATTTGCATATCCAGCCGGAGCGACTTGGGCGCAACCAGCGGCCCCTGGCCGCCTGCTGCTGCATCCGTCACGGAAATCTGGCCCGCCAGCAACGGGAGTTTGAAATCCTCGACGCGAAACTCGCCTGTCTCATAGGATTGCCCGTCGGGGTCCAGCACGATCCGGTACTGACCTCGCTTGATATCGTCTGGAATTTTCCAGTCGGAGGTACTGAACAACCCACCGCCCGGGGTCTCCTGCCATGTCAGGGGAAAGGTGTATTTATCTTCCCCGCCTACCAGCTCGACGCTCATTTTTGCCGGCAGCGCATTGCGCCCGGGAAGGCCAAAGCCGTCTCGCG
>JBOIGK010000656.1:0-6628 GCA_050742695.1 Advenella sp.
GCATTGTGCACTTTCTCCAGGCCGAGCGTCGCCTTGCATAGCTTTTCAGTTTTGATGATAGCCAGTAGCGCCTCTTTTGCATCCCGCGCAGATGAAAACAACCCGTACAGATGCTTGCCCTGCCCGATCGCAATGTCATTTCCACCCAAAAGGACAGGAACCCACAAGCCAGGAGACGTCTCGATCAGTTGCCAGGTGAAAACATCCTTATGTCTGCGCAACTGGCGATTCAAGGTGGGCATGCGTTCCTTGATCATGCGTGACTCGGTCAGCAGCGCATCCACTTCGCCGGCACAGCGAATATGCTCGATACGCCGAATCTGCATGGAAATTTTCATTTCCTTGGGTGCCGTATGGTCGCTGGCAAAATGCGATAGTACTCGCTGGCGCAAACGATTGCTTTTACCGATATATATCGGCAGTTCGTTCTCGCCATAAAACACGTAGACGCCAAAGCTATTGGGCAAGGAGTCGATCACGACCGGGTCAATATGCGCCGGCAGCGAAGGCCGCGCCACCAGGCCCTGCACAATGTCATCAACGATTTTACGGTCATGCTCTCGGCAGACGCATTGCCAGAATTGCAGCAATGCGTAGGCATCGTCATAGGCGCGGTGTCTGTCCTGCATGATCAGGCCATGCCGCTGAATCAGGTAATCGAGTCCGTGGCGCCGATGCTGCGGATAGAGTCGGCGGGAAAGCTTGACGGTACATAGCATATTTGCCTTGAAATCCTGCCCTACCCGCCGAAAGGCATTCTTGATAAACCCGTAATCAAAGCGGGCGTTATGAGCGACAAAAATGTGTCCGGCAAGCAATTGCTGAATGTGTTCTGCCAGTTGCGCGAAGGTAGGCGCATTGGCCACCATCTGGCTGGTAATGCCTGTCAGGCTTTCTATATAGCCCGGGATACGACATTCAGGATTGATGAGGCTTTGCCAAGTGCTGACGGTGTACCCGTCATAGCGCACAATGGCAATCTCGGTCAGACGATCGGTTGAAGCCGACCCGCCGGTTGTTTCTACATCGACAAAAGCAAAAGGCCTGTCTGCAGTAGGTGCGGTAGGAATGCAGCTGGACATAGGAAAATTGATCACTGTAAATTTATACAGTATTTATACACCATTATGACCGGCTGTGTTGTAAACGCCAGACCCATGTTGCAATTGCGCCCCGCTGCATCCGCAAAGTCGTCCTGGCCGCTCTATTGGGCGCCGCTCTCCCGACTTGGTCCTGCTCCCGCAAACCCGATTGATATGAGCGGCCCTAATCGTTTAGCCCAGGAAATAAAAAAGCCCTGCGACATGCCGATGGCCAACAGCCTGGTATGGACGCCACAAGCGAGCCAGCTTACTCGGCCGGGCGCCGCCTGTTGGTGAGCCAGGCGCGTATATCGTCAAATGCCGGTATGCCGGAAATGAGTACCAGCAAGCAAGCCAGAGGCACCGTCGCGATATAGCCAATATGATTGAACCCCCAGGCCCCCATTGTGCCACCTGCAAAAAAAGCAACCAGCAGCGCGCAATGCAACCGCAGTCGAGCTCGATCTGCCATCACAAAATGGCTATCGTCCCGCATACGCCCCCGATTCCAATAGAACAGCTTACCCAATTCAATGCCGATATCGGTAACGATCCCCGTCACATGGGTGGTGCGGATAACGGAACGGGAAAGTTTGGTAATCAAGGCGTTTTGCAAGCCCATGAGAAACGACAGGATCATGACTGTGATCGGCACAAACAGACCGTGCATCTGGGCAATCCGGGCCCCCAGCATGCCGAAACACAACAACAACACCGCTTCGAGCAAAAGCGGCAAGGCATACTCGCTGCGCATATGGTGCACCCTGGCGTAATTGACCATGATAGTGGTGCAGACGCTTCCGCACATAAAACAGATCAATGCTGCCATTCCCGCCAGAACCAGGTCGTACGCGCCCAGAATCAACTGATCAGCCATGGTCGAAACAATACCGGTCATATGCGAGGTATATTGATGAACCGCCAGAAATCCACCAGCATTGATTGCGCCGGCCACAAAGGCCAGCAGCGTGCCAATCTGTTTATCGGCTTTCTGTGTGCGAACAGAATCTGTCAGTGTTCGGGTATATCTGAGTGGCATATAGGTGACGGCCCGTTTGTACAGGCTAGCGTGAAAAGGACATCGATCGTTTTATTGTTTGTGCCTATTATATGCCGTTTGCAGAGCGATGGCGCGAACAATGATCGGACCACGCAGACCCACGCTTTTCAGATCGCGGCAGTCACTTGATAAAGACCCAGTACGATCAGGCTGCAAAAGAAAACCTTCTTGAAAAGGGCCACTGGCAACTTTTGCCTGAGCGATTGCCCCAAAGACATACCCACCAGCGCCGGGATCAGCATCAATAGTGATATCCCGGCGGCGCCCGGGGCATAACTGTGGTTAAGCCACAGCCCCAGGGCCAATGCAATGGTGGATACAGTAAAGGACACCCCCATCGCCTGAATCAGGCGATCACGTGACAGTTGCAGCGCCTGCAGATAGGGTACTGCCGGCACAACGAAGACACCGGTCGCAGCAGTAATAAACCCGGTCACAAAGCCCACCAATGGTCCCATCCAGATTCGCGCAGCGGGGGCAACAATGATTGGACGCCCGGTCAGACCCCAACCTGCATAGGCGATCAGCGCCACGCCCAAGGCCACGCCGGCGGCATGTCCGGCCGGCGCCCCCAACAGCCAGGCTCCGGCAATCGTGCCGAAAAAGATCCCAATCTGCATTGTGCCGATACTGCGGCACAATTGAGGCACCAAATTAAAGGGCCGCATTTGCCAGATATTGGTCAACAGCGATGGAATCACCAGCAATGCTGCGGCCTGCGCCGGCGACATCAACAACGCCAGCAACGCCATGGAAATGGTTGGCAGACCCAGCCCCACAACACCCTTGACTGCGCCGGCAAGAATGAAAACGATTGTCACCAGCGCCAGCGTGCCAAATGAATATGCCGCACTTGCGTTGAAGATAGAGAGATACTCAGTAAAAAAATCCATGGATTTGCGCGCCAAAAAAGTGTGAGCGTGTGCTCAATTGGAAGTTCGTATCAGGAAATACCTTAGACTGGCCGTGAGAACATAAGCGCACCCCCGACAAGGGTTCGCAACCGTTTTCGAAAATTTTTCAGGCCTCATAAGGAAAAAACCGCAACATATCCCTATTGTAGGGACTGATCAAAAAGCTGAAAATCAGGAAATCTCGATTACAGACTAAGGAATTTCCATAATCAGCCTGTTATACTGTGACCATGCGCTTTGACCTGACCGACCTTCGCCTGTTCCTGAATGTGCACGAATCGGGCACCATCACCGAAGCTGCACGTCGCTGTCACATCACCACGGCATCGGCCAGTGAGCGCATAAAGGGAATGGAAGACGCGCTGGGCGTGCTTTTGCTCAACCGCAGTCATAAAGGGGTGCAACTGACGCCTGCCGGGCGCACACTGCTGCATCACGCCAGCGTTGTCGTGCAGCAAATGGAACGCATGCACGGCGACCTGGGGCAGTACAGCAGTGGGATCAAAGGGCATGTCAGGCTGTTAGGCAACACATCGGCCTGCAACGAACATTTGCCTTCGTTGCTGGGCAGTTTCCTGGAGCGTCACCCCGACATCTCGGTTGATCTGGAGGAACGCACCAGTACTGATATTGCCGATCTGATCCGTCAGGGGATGGCCGATATCGGGCTGGTTGCCGATTCGGCTGATCTGCACGACCTTCAAAGCTTTCCGGTAGGCGCAGACCGACTTGTTGTCATCACCGGACCCGAGTATCCTCAAGCCATTGAGAATCCAACTAGCCTTGCCCAGATCAGCCATCTGGACTTTGCCGGCCTGGTCGCAGGCAGCGCCTTGCAAGAGCATATTGCAGCGCACGGTCGCCAAGCGGGCCGGCATCTGCATTACCGGGTGCGAGTACGCAGCATCGACGCAGTCTGCAGAATGGTAGGCTATGGGGTCGGGATTGCCATAGTGCCGCTGGCTGCGGCCAAACGCCACCGCCGGACGCTGCAATTGAATATCATTGCACTTTCGGACGCCTGGGCCTGCCGCAATCTGGTGTTATGCGTGCGAAACAGCGAACAATTGCCAGCCTATGTAACGGCTCTGATGCAGCATCTTCTGGCGCCTGAATAAAACAAATATGCATCCGACCCCTTATCGCCCTAAAAGATCGCTCGCATGAAACCACACGACATTGATTCTGCAGATACCACGCCCGCACAACAGGACCCGCAATGGGAGATTGATGGCGCAGCCATGTATCGTGCTGCCAGCTTTGCCGTGGCACTGCCTTCGTTCATGATCGGCACCGCCCTGTTCATGTTGGGGTTTTCACTGTCAAATCCTACGGTGCTGCATATTGCCTGCATTCTGTACAGTCTGTCCTTTGCTGGTTTTACCAGTCGTTTTATCGTAGGTCGGCGGCCTTGGCTCAGCACGCCGCCTTACATTGCATGCATCGCCGCGGCCGGGCTGGGTTTCTACGTACTGGCAAGGCTGGGACTGCTGCTGGTTCGCTGATCCTGCCGGGGCTGACCCTGCTTGAACCGCCTTTACCGAGCACCTTCGCTTCACTATTGCGCCAAACGATGCAAACTTGACATTTGTTAAATTGTGCTTTGCGAGCCACCTCCCTATAATGGCGTTAACTCATTGCTTTTGGGTGAACTCGCCAGCTATTGCAGCTGGCTTTTTTTTGCCCTGGATTTGCGCTCCGGTACCCGTAAAACACTTGTGGACATTAAACAACATATAGTGGTTTTCACCGAATGCGTCAACTTGTAATAAAAATGTAAAATCGGTATGTATCTACATGGAGATGCGTATGAACGCAGCATACCAACAGGTCCATATCGGCCTGATCCGAAAGGCAGTGACCAAGTATAAACTGGCTCGTTCCAGCGGTAACAGGAACGTGGCAAAAGGTTACATGCTTCAGGCTCGCGATTTGATTCGCGCCTTCAAGGCTGGCAAATAAGCAGCCTTTCGAATAATACCTCCAGGCATCCGCTGGACCTGACGCCTGTAATCTTCGCGTCGCCGTCACCTAAGTGCGGCATCTTGCCTGGCATCGCTGCCCCTCCCTGTCTTCACTGTGCTTTTTTTAATACCGTTTCTGCCTCCAGAACACACCTTTAGCTCTGTTCGTCCTGAACCGCCCTTCAACTGCTTCTGAACTCTCTCCCTTAGACGCGTTCTCTGACCTCCTGGCGCTGCCCTTGCCTGCGAAAGCGCAATCCTATGCTGAGCGTCAACAGCATCAGATCTACAGTGTGTTTTCCCCTTGCCACCGGAAAGCATAGTCATATCCAGCATAGAAGCCGGCGATAGCATGTCAGCCCCCCCCAACAGAAGCATAAAAAATCCTGAAACAAATAGCCCGGGAGAAAAACCCTTCGCCCAAACTACAGGCCGCCATCGCATTGCCGGATACCCCTTGATCAATCGATCAACGGCATCGATGCGCCAACGCCAGGCAACCGCCCTGGCCATCAAATCCTCTCCTATAATCGGACTGGGGAGACATTCTGTCTTGATTAATAATTCACTAATGACAAGTCATGGACAACAACATACAGCAGCGAATAACAGCCAGTTTCGACAAACAGGGATTAATGCATACCCTTGGCGCCAACTTGACACTGATACAGGCAGGAGAGGTGCACATCACCCTGCCGTTTTCGGCGCATTTGTCACAACAACACGGCTATTTGCATGCCGGCGCCGTCACCAGCATTGTCGACAGCGCTTGCGGTTATGCCGCTCTGACCATGGCGCCGGCAGGATATGAAGTGGTGACTGCAGAATTTAAAATCAATCTGTTGCGCCCCGCGCTTGGCCCGGCCTTTATCGCAATCGGGAAAGTACAGAATGCGGGCAAACTGCTGACCATTTGCACGGGAGAAGTCCGCAAGCTAGATGACAACGGCAGCGTTGGCAAAACCGTTGCGTTGATCCAGGCCACCATCGTGAATGTTGCGCATAACGGTTAAGCCCGAAGGACCTTCGTCATGCCGCAGGCAATTCAAATTATCACAACCGATGGATACCGGCTGCAGGCGAACTTGTGGCACCTTGCGCAGACCAGTTCGCCCGACCCCGTGGTCATCATCAATAGCGCCACTTCGGTACGCTGTCGATACTACGACAGGTTTGCCCAGGCATTGCACACCCGGGGTTGCACAGTACTGACCTATGACTATCGCGGCATTGGCGATTCAAAATATGGGTCATTGCGCGACCTAGCTGCAGGATGGCTCGATTGGGGTCAGGCAGATTTTGAAGCAGTGCTTCAATATGCCCGCACCCGTTTTGGTCATTCTCCCATCTATGTCGTGGGCCATTCGATTGGCGGATTTCTGATCGGACTGGCGCCATCGTCACATTTGATCGAGCGTATTTTCACCATGGGCGCGCAATACGCCTACTGGCGCGACTATGCCCGCCGGTCACGCGCCCGCATGCTCCTGCAATGGCATATCGCCATGCCGCTGCTCGCAAAGGTATTCGGGTTCGTACCAGCCAGGCGCCTGGGCTGGATGGAAGACATGCCAAAAGGCGTGGCCATGGACTGGGCCGGTATGGGCC
>JBOIGK010000657.1:0-2572 GCA_050742695.1 Advenella sp.
GTTCACTGCCACCAGCCCGCCAAACTCCTTGCGCAACTGCGCTACCTGCAGCAACGGGCGGCCCGCTTGCGGCCTATCGGTTTTAGGCAATAACGGGGCATCGGCCCACCATTGCGTTAAAGCACCACTGCCCGCTTTGCGTTCGCTGTTGCCGGAAAAAAAACGGGTCACGATGGGCCAAAGTCCTTCCCGCGCATGATGCAACACCAGCACCACCAGCACGCCAAAAACAATCAGTTCAAAGTTGGTCGAGGTATCGAACAGGCGCGGCGCAATGTCCTGGATCTGATCCTTGAGTGTCAGAATGACGGCGGCGCCAAAAATGCCGCCCCAGACAGAAGACACACTGCCCACCACCATCATGAACAGATATTCAATGCCATAATTGATGCCGAACGTACTGGGGCTGACTGCACGCTGCTCGTGCGCATACAACCAACCAGCCAGACCGGCCAGCACGGCGGCGTACACAAAGGCGATCACCTTGTAGCCAAAGGTATGAACCCCGAAGGAAGCGGCCATTTTTTCGCCGTTTTTCAAGGCGCGGATGGCGCGACCGCTACGTGAGTCCAGCAAGTTGATTGCCGTCCATGCAGCCAGCAGCACCACCAGCCAGATCAGACAATAGATACTCTGAGCCTGTAGCAAGGGATAGCCAAATACCGAAATTGGCGGAATACCGGGGATGCCGTCATGTCGTCCAAGAAACGGCATGTTCCCGTACAGGTAATAGAATATCAGGCACACGGCGATCGTCGCCAGCGACAGGTAATGCCCTGACAGGCGCAATGTCACCTGCGCCAGTACAAACGCCAGCAGCAATGTCAGCACAATGCCCAACACCAGCCCCAGCCAGGGAGACCCGTCCATGGTGGCAGACAACCACGCAGTGGCGTAGGCGCCGATACCGACAAACGTTGCCTGCCCAAACGAGGTCAGCCCGCCCACACCGGTTAACACAACCAGTCCGATAACGACCAGACTGGCAATGCCGATCGCATTGAGTTGATTGATCCAGAATTCGGGTACGCCGGGCACCACCGGCAGCAGCACCAGCAGAAAAATGAACACCGGTACAGACCATTTTTTCATGGTTTACTCCTCTTCGTCGTGACCAGTGGTCACGGACAGAATCAGCAATACCGGTATGATCAGTGCAAAAACAATCACTTCCTTGTACTCACTTGCCCAGAAGGTTGAAAACGATTCAATGATGCCCACCAGCAGCGCGCCCGCGGCGGCGATCGGATAGCTCATCAGTCCACCGATAATGGCCCCCACAAAGCCCTTCAGACCAATCATGAAACCTGTCTCGTACGTAATCGAAATAAACGACACGATCATGATGCCCGAGAGCACCCCGACAATGGACGAAAGCAGAAAGGTCAGGAAACCGGACATATTGGTGCTGATGCCGACCAGTCGCGCACCGCGCCGGTTCACAGCCGTCGCCCGCAATGCCTTGCCATACAGGGTATAGCCGAAAAACAGCCACAAGGCAGCGATAATGACAGCTGTCATAGCGATCACGAACAGGCTTTGATAAGTCCAGTTCAGACCGAACAGCTCAAGCTGGCCGTCAAAAAATGGCTGGGCAACCAGACGCCCTTCGGCACCGAAGAAAGCCAGACCCATGCCAACAAAAACAAAGTGCACGGCAATGGAAATCACAAAGAGCACCAGCACCGAACTGTCAGCCATGGATTCATAGGCAAGCTTGTAAAGCATAGGGCCCAGCGGGACGACCAGGAACAAGGTCATCAATGCCTTGATCCAGAGCGAAGGCGCGGTACCCAAAACAGCCGGCACCGCAAAGAATACGATAATGGGCAACGCCAGGCAAAACAGCGCCGACCTGACCAGCGTCGCCACGGGCTTGCCCTGGAACACCAGCCACAGTTCGCGCGCAAAGACCAGCAAACCGGCGATCACGAGCAACCAGCGGGTTCCCGGCACCTGATCGTCGGCCAGGACCGCAAAGGTGAGCGCCCCATAAGTCACGAACTCTCCCTGTACAATCAGAATAATGCGCGTGACAGCAAACACCAGTACCAGCGATACTGCAAGCAATGCATAAATGACGCCCGTCACCAGCCCGTCCTGCATCAGAATCTTTGCGATTGACCAATCCATTGTCTTTCCGTTGTTTTGCCTGCGGCTTTTTTGCTCAGTTCAGGTCCTGGGCAAATTCCCAGTGGCCGTTCTTGACTCGCAACAGCACCCGTGCGCGCTCGTCCAGCCCTGAATGATCTTTGGCAGACATATTAAATACGCCATGCACGCCGACTACCTCTTTGGTGTTTTCCAGTGCATCGCGTAGCGCCTGGCGAAATTGCTCGGTACCAGGCTTGGCGCCACCGGCCAGCGCCTTGGGGATGGCGGCAGCAACCAGCGCGCCGGCATCGCTCATATGTCCACCGAACCCGCTGACCGAACCCTTGCCATATTGCGCCTCATATTTCTGTGTGTAGTCCAGGCCGGTGGCGCGCATGGGGTTGGCCGGCGGCAACTGATCCGCAACCAGGATCGGGCCTGCCGGTAGCACCAGTCCTTCGCAGGCGCTGCCGCACAT
>JBOIGK010000658.1:0-2567 GCA_050742695.1 Advenella sp.
TCTGGCGGGTTGGGGGGGATTCGAACCCCCGATACGTTACCGTATACACGCTTTCCAAGCGTGCGCCTTCAGCCACTCGGCCACCGACCCTATTATTCAGAACGCTACTGCAGGCGGAGCCCTATAAACCACTCGGCCAGCGACCCTATCATCAAGAACTCACCGCGGCCATTGCGTTTTATTCAACAACCCGTTCTCAATTTAGCCTGCTATTTTAGCATCCTTTCGACATAACGCGCAATCATATCGATTTCCAGGTTCAGTTTTGTTCCGGCTTTCAGGTGTTTGAGCGTGGTTACCTGCAAGGTGTGCGGGATGAGATTGATGCTGATCTCGCATCCGTCCGCGTTATCGTTGACCGAGTTGACCGTCAGGCTCACGCCATTGACTGTGACAGAGCCTTTGTAAGCCAAGTATTTTGACAGTGCTGTCGGCACTTGAATGCATAACTCGTGCGACTCGCCCACTTGTTCAAAGCGCGTGACCTGCCCCATGCCATCTACGTGCCCGGAGACCAGGTGGCCGTCCAGGGAGTCGCCCAGTTTGAGTGAGCGTTCCAGATTCACTTCGCCGGCCTTATCCAGCCCGGTCGTTTTGTCCAGGCTTTCGCGCGAGACATCAATCTGGAAGGCGCCTTCGTCCAATGACACGACGGTCATGCAGGCGCCCTGTACGGCGATCGAATCGCCCAGGCCAATCCCGGACAGATCGAAATTGTTTGCCTCGATAGTGACATGCACGCCATCATCCGCACTGTTGCCGGCCGGTTTGACCTGGCTGATGCGGCCAACGCCGCTGATAATTCCTGTGAACATTCTTTACTCCATATCGGGCTTAGTCCCGCCCGATTGCAATTGTAATTGATTCCAGCGTGTCTGCAGTCTGGCCCGCAGGCGCACGTCTTTGCCGCAGGCAGCAGTATCGAAGAACTCAAAACGATAGGCGTCGGCCAGCACATTAAATGGCGTATGCGCAACAGCCGAGCGGGCATCGCCCAAAATTGTCGGGGCCAGGTAGACCAGCAGTTCATCCACGCACCCGGCCTGCAGCAGCGCGCCGTTCAGGCCAGACCCTGCTTCCACATGCACTTCGTTAATATCCTGCTGTCCCAGCCAGACCATCACGGCCTTCAGATCTACATGCTTGTTTTTTTCATTTATCGTAATCACCCGCACGTTGCGCGCGGCCAGTCGTTGGGCCTTGGCAACGTTGTACTCGGTAACGAAAATCCACACCGGGTTGCCGTCAAATAACTTCGCGTCTTCGTCAATGGCGAACTGGCTGTCAATGACAGCCCGAATTGGTTGGCGGGGCGTGTGTACATCGCGCACGGTAAGCTGCGGATCGTCGTCGCGCACAGTACCCGAACCGGTCAGGATAACGCAGGCACGTGCGCGCCAGTAGTGACCATCAGCGCGCGCCTGGGCCCCGGTGATCCATTGCGAGCGGCCATTGTTCAGGGCGACCTTGCCATCGAGCGTACTGGCAATTTTCATGCGGACCCAGGGGCGTTGTATGCTCATGCGCGATACGAAACCGGGGTTGATTTCCAGCGCCTGCTCAAGTCCCAGGCCAATTTCGACTGTGATTCCAGCCTCCTGCAGCTTGCCAATGCCCGCCCCGCTGACCAGCGGATTCGGATCTCTGGCGGCAATCACAACCCGCGCAGGTTTTACCGCAAGCAGCGCATCCACACACGGTGGCGTGCGCCCATAGTGGCTGCAGGGCTCCAGCGTGACGTAAAAGGTTGATCCCGCCAGCGCATGCCCCTTGGCCTGCGCATCGCGAATGGCGCATACCTCGGCGTGCGGCCCGCCCGGTGGCTGGGTGGCGCCCTCGCCCAGGATCTGGCCCTGGTTGACGATCACGCAGCCCACGCGCGGATTCGGGCTGGTGCTGAACATGACGCTGCGCGCCAGTGCCAGTGCCCGATCCATATAAACCTGATCATTCATAAACCAATGTTCCGATGATAAAGAGTCAGCGTGCCCGCCAACACATGCCGGCGCGCGCTACGCCACACCACAACAAACCCTCAGGCATTATCGACAGCATCCGGGCGACCGCCATTATGCGGCTTGACCGGCTTTTGCATTTCCTTGATGGCATTGACGAACTCTTCGATATCCTGGAAGCTTTTGTAGACCGAGGCAAACCGTACATAGGCAACCTGATCCAGTTGCTTGAGCTCGCTCATGACCAGTTCGCCGATGTGATCGGTCGAGACTTCTTTTTCGGGATAATTGAGCAGTGATTCCTGGATGCGAGCGACTGCCCGCTCCAGCAATTCGGTACTGACCGGGCGTTTGCGCAATGCCAGGCGCAAGCTGGCCTGCAGCTTGGCCGGATCAAACTCGGCCCGGGTGCCTTTGCGTTTGACTACGGCCGGCATGGCCAGCTCGATACGTTCGTATGTGGTAAAGCGCCGGTCACAAGAAAGGCAGCGGCGACGGCGACGAATAGTGTCGCCTTCTTCGGATACCCGCGAGTCCATAACCTGTGTATCGTGGTGTGAACAAAACGGGCATTTCATTTAGCTAAAGTCCTGTGCCGGGCAATAAGGTTAT
>JBOIGK010000659.1:0-7145 GCA_050742695.1 Advenella sp.
CCCAATACATCGCCCGGTGCAATATAGGTTTTGCCGATAGACAGGCTAAGGAACGCCAGCAGGACCAGTAAAGCGAATCCGATTGTCAGCGTGACCAAAGCGCCCGAGCGTGTACGCAGCATCGTCATTTTTGCAGACCTGCGGGGGAGTCAAGGAGCTGCTCCAGTTCATCGAGCATCAAATTGGCGCTCAGAATGCCACCGGCCAGGCTCCAGTAGACGTTGTCGACCTGATAAACCTGCTTGTTCTTTACCGCGGCCAGTTGCTGCCACAGCAAATGCCGGGACCAGTCCTCATAGCGGTTTTGCACGACCCGGCTGTCCGAGCGCATCTGCACGAAGAACACATCGGCATCCATGACCGGGATGCTTTCCTTGCTTGTCAGTTTCATCAGCGGCCAGCCGGATTTTCTGAACGGTTCGCTCCAGACGAAGCCCAGATCGGCCAGAACCGAACCGGCAAAGCTATTTGCCAGATAGATTCTGACATGGTCGCTACGAAAATCCAGGATCGAAACGGACAATGGCCAGGCCGCGCCGAATTTGTCCTGAAGACGCCTTTTGGTCTGCGCCAGACGCGTATCCCATTTGTCCAGCAATACCTGGGCCTGCGATTGTCGATTCAATGCCTGTCCGATCAGCCGGGTGTTATCCCTGAATTGGTACACTTCGTCCACCGCCACTGTGGGGGCGATATAGGAAAGCAGGTCGTAGATTTTTTCATTTCTGAATTTGGAAGCGATAATCAAATCAGGCTTGAGCCTGGCAATATCCTCCAGGCTGGGCTGGGTCTCCAGTCCCACCATCGGCACGCCTTCCAGGTTTTTACGCAGATAGCGATAAACCGGTTTCTCGGTCCACGACTCCACGGTGGCCAGTGGTTTTACGCCAAGCGCGACTGCGATATCCGTAGCCCCTTGAAACAGCGTGATGACCCGTTCAGGGGTATCGGGAACCGTGGTGACACCCAGCGCATGCTGCACAGTGAACGGCGCGGCCATGGCATTTGTACCGGCCAGGACAGATAACAGGAGCCAGATACGCATGCGATATGACCGCCAGCCGGTTGAGCAGGCGTGCGCAGCCGCAAGCACTATTGTGCGTACGCGGCTCGGATTCGACGCCGTTTGCCTGATCCACAGTTGTGATAGCACGTTCATCAGAAATTGACCGAATATCCTACAGTGATAGTGCGACCACGACCCGCAAAATATCGCAGCGGATCAACCAGGCCACTTTGCGAATAATAAGTCAGGTATTTCTTGTTCAACAGGTTGGCTGCCGATACGCTGACCGTGCCTTTTGGCAGTTTATAGTCCAAAGACAAGTCAACCAGGGCATAACCGGTGAAGTCCGAGTCTTTTTCGTCGAATTTCTGGCTGAAAGCATAATTGACTTGCAGGAACGAACTCAGTTTGTCGGTCCATTTTGCAGACCAACTTGCCACGATGCGATTGGGGGCCACATTCAATGCTCCCAGTTTGGCATCCAGGCTGCCGTTATCATCGCTGTCATACTTGCCGTGCATATAGGAGTAGCCGATTTTTGCATAATGTCGGTCGTTCAGATGAACACCCAGGCCGGTCTCGATACCCTGGATGCGGGTCTTTTCCCGTGCCAGCTGGAATTGACCATCGACCGGGACGACCCGTGCGCCGTATTTCGAATTCGATTGGTAATAGCTCAGGTCAAAATCAAAGCGGTCGTTTTTGTAGCGCAGACCCACCTCGTAGTTATCAGTCAGTATGGGTTTGAGCGCCTGGAAGTTATCAATAGACTGTCCGGGTGTGTTGATCGAACGCAGGGCGCGTCCCACATCCGGCATATCAAATCCTTGTGAAAAACTGCCAAACAAGGTCAGATTATCCGTCGGTTTATAGACGATACCTGTGCTGAACAGCCCTTCATTGAATTTGAGCTTTCCTCCTTGCACTGATACGTTTTTATAGGCAGCCAGGGTGCGGTACGACTCCACATCAAGCTGACCCATTTCATAGCGATAGCCGGCAGAGACGGTCAGGTTGTCCAGCAATTTGTACTCGGCCAGTACAAACGGTGCGTAACTGGTGTATTTGGACTCTGGCACATAGGTGCGGCCGGTCAGATACAGACCCTGGTCACCTTTGTCGATCAGCGTGTCAAAGCCGCCGGTCAATTTCAGTTTTCCGTCCAGCAGATCGTCTTTGGTCAAGGAAAGTTTGGTTCCCCATTTATTCGCTTTGGAGCGAGACTGATCATACAGCGTGCCCACCGGCGCAATACGTGCATCCTGGAATGTGCTGGAATTGGCCGCGCCAAAAAGCCCTTCAAAGCGCTGGTTGAACACCATGGCATTCAATTTGATCCCGGCATTGCCCAGGTTAAGGTTTTCGTAGCTCAGGGCTGTGGTCCACACCGTATTGCTCGGTGCAATCCCCTCTGGCGTCCCACGCTCCGAGGTGGACGGGATGCCGGCCTGGCGATCGCCCTCGACACCGATATAGTCCATCCGTCCCTTGATCCGGTAATGGTTCATGCTCAGTTGCAGCTTCTGATCGTCATCGATCCAGTAGCCCAGCTTGGCCAGAATGTTATAGGAGCGCGAACTCATCAGGTCGCCCTGGGTATTGTCGGCGGCAATCATATTGTTCCAGCCATCCAGCGCCAGTCCCTGGCTCTCATAGCTGCCCGAGAGCAGATATTCAAAGTTCCCACTGCGGCCATTGATGCCGTACGTGGTCTTGTATCCCATGGTCTCAGATTTCAGTTGTGATGTGGGTGTAGTGGCCTGGATGCCAAAATGCTGGTTGACTGTACCCGGTTCCGGGCTCTTGGTCACGATATTGATCACCCCGCCGGTGCCGCCAATGCCGTTGGAGGCAGTGGCGCCGTTGATTACTTCAATATGATCGACCATGGAGTAATCAATCGTATGCACTTCACGCCCGGTAGGGCGCAAGGGGTTCGATTGCGGCACGCCATCAATCATGATCAGTGGCGTTCTGCCGCGCAGGGTCTCGCCGCTGCCGTTCATTTTGTCCCGGCTTGGCGTATAGGCCGGCAGCAAGTTGCTCAGGACAGTCGATGAATTGGTTGAAATGGCCAATTGCTGCTGGATTTGCTCCGAATCAATAATGACGATCTTTTGCGGCGCGTTTTCGGGGTCAATATCAGAGCGGGAGGCGGTGGCCACAATGGGGGCCAAGACTTGCGGTGTTTCCTGAGCTTTTACCGACGTGACGGTACATACTGCAGTGACAGCAAATAGAATTCTTTTATGCATCAGGAAGATCCGGTCAAAGGGAGATGAAAAATTGAAATGAGAATTATTACATATGTTTTAAATTCCCCGGCTAACTTACGTCAAGACAATTGAAATACAAGCTCCTTGGAGCGGGCATACAATGACCTTTAAACAATAAGGTCATAAATACGAACTATTGACATAAATGGGCGGGTACGCTAATCTCTTCTGAATAATACAAATACCAGAGGAGACATCATGGCTTTAACACCATTGAGGATTCAGCAGCCATTCGTCCGGCGCCTTGGCGTCGTGGTTGTGGCCGGCTCGTTACTCATCCATGGCGCTGTTTGGGCCGAGGATGCGTCGAAAACTTTGTGGCCAGATCACGCAGTCAGATTTATCGTTTCGTTTCCGCCCGGCGGGGCAACCGATATCATCAGCCGAGAGGTTGCAGCCAAGCTTCAGGAGAATATGAAACAGCCGGTAGTGGTTGAGAATATTGGTGGTGCGAGCGGTTCAATTGGTGTTGGCCGCCTTGCAAAAGCAAAAAATGATGGTTACACGATTGGACTGGGAAACTCAGGCACTTTCACGATGACACCCTATCTTCAGACAGTGCCATATGACCCACGCAAGGATTTCACGCCAATATCCATGCTGACCGAATACTCCAATGTACTTGTGGTCGGCAAGAAAATGAAAGCGAACTCTTTGGCCGAATTCATCAAAGAAGCACAGGCGAGTCCGCAAGCGTTGACGTATGGCTCCGCAGGCAACGGATCCAGCAATCATATGACGGGGGTACTGTTCGGGAATGCGACTAAACTCAAGTTCCTGCATGTTCCTTACAAGGGCAATAACCCTGCACTTCTGGCAGTCATGGGCGGAGAGCTGGATTGGATGTTTGCAACCATTTCTGAAATCAAGCCATTTCTTGAATCTGGAAAGCTTCGTGCACTAGGCGTCTCAAGTATGGAGCCCGATCCGCTTCTGCCCTCTGTTCCCCCGATCGACCATACAGTACCTGGATTCAATGTCATTGGCTTCATGGGCCTGTTCGGCCCTGCGAATATACCGGTACATATAACGAGCAAACTGAGCAATGAAGTGAACCAAATACTTGCCAACAGTCAGGTAATAGAGAAATTTTCCCGACTTGGTATGCGCGCCAATCCCAGCTCTCCTGAAGAACTGGCCCGGCGTGTCGACGCTGATGGCGCAGTTTGGAAAAAGGCCATTGCCGATGGACAGGTCACGACAAATTGAATTCATTCCACGATAGCAAGGAAAGTTAAATGAGCAACAAACCCGAACCAACAATGCATAGGACAATGGTCAAGCGAATTTCGCTACTCACTCGAAAAGAAGGCATGTCCAAAGACGAATTCTTATCGCACTGGAACGATCACTTACCAATATCACATGATGTGCCAGGTCTGCGACGATATGTACTTTCACATATTATCAGCGAACCGCAACGCGCAGATGTTCCTGTTCACTGGGATTTGGGGGAAGTGGACGGTATTGCCGAAACCTGGTTTGACAGTCAGGAGGCGACGGACAAGGCGTTTCAGTCGCCAGAAGGAAAGCGGTGGCTTGCTCATGGGTCTTCTTTTATCGGGCGTCAAAAAACATTCGTTGTTCAAGAAGAGGTGGTCATCTCCGGCACGGATACGGAGTCCCTGTAGGAAATAATCAGTTTTTCGCGATCCATTTTGCGTGCGCCCAGCCGCCCTGTTCAATGCTTGTGTTGATACAACCGGAAAGCGCCTGCATGACGCATTTGACCGACATTGTCATATTTCTTTGCCGCGCGCGGGCCATCACAATGGTCCGGGTCAATCCTGCGTTGGTCAGTGGCGCCGCTTCCAGGGTGCCTTGCTCCAGCTCTTGTGCAATGGCAATGGAAGGCAAAATCGTGTAGCCGTGTCCGTCCAGCACCAGGCGTTTTTGCACGCTCATGGAGTTGGTCTCTGCGACTACGTTCAATTGCAGGTTGTTTTCCTGTCCGACCTGATCGACCAGAATGCGCAAGCCATGAGGACGACTGGGCAGGATAATGGGCCTGTCGGCCATGCTGTTTAGCGTGACAGGCTTGCCCGGACGCAAACCATTTCCGGGCAGGCCAACAAACCACAGCTTTTCTTCAACCAGCGGCTGAGCATTCAGGGACGCGCTCAATTTGGCCGAATACAGCAGCGCGACATCAATTTCGCCCACTTCAAGCCATTCCTGCAAATGGCCGGCATATCCGGCCGTGATGGTTATCCTGATTTGCGGATACTGTTGCTGCAGCTGGCGCAGCAACATGCTAGAGAGCAGATCGCTGGTGCTGGGCAGCAGTCCCACATTAACGATGCCGCTGACTGCCCCGGACGATGGGCGTATTTCCGCCTTTGCCTTTTCGACTTCGTGCAAAATGCGTCTGGCATACTCAAGAAAGGTCTTTCCTTCCTCGTTCAGAATCATGCCCTGGCGGCCTCGTTCAAACAGTTTGGTGCCCAATTCGTCTTCCAGCATTCTGATCTGCCGGGAGAGCGCCGGTTGCACGATATTGAGCACGTCTGCTGCGCGCGTCATATTTGCCGTTTCGGCGATCGTGACCAGTGCTTTTAATTGTTTGAGGTCCATCGGCGCTTTCCATCAAAAATTACGATTGAATAATCGCAAAATTCTATTGTAAATGAATATTGATCGAATGTTAGTATTAAAACTTAATACATTCTCGAGGGAACGATCATGGATGGGGCAGAGGTAAACGTGCAGCAACAATGGCAGGCGGCCATTTTTGATGAACTCAAGCGGGCGCAGGTCAGGCAGATTTCGTATGTGCCGGATGCGGGGCACGCGCTGGTGATCAAAAGAGCGCAGGCGGATCCGGACATTCTGGACGTGGCGCTGACCACAGAAGAAGAGGGGGTTGCTCTCAACTGCGGCGCCTGGCTGGGTGGCCACAAAGCCGTGCTGTTGATGCAAAGCAGCGGCGTGGGTAACTGCGTCAATATGTTTTCATTGCTCAGCAGTTGCCGGTTTCCCTTTCTCACTCTGGTGACCATGCGCGGCGAATATGCGGAATTCAATCCCTGGCAGGGGCCCATGGGCAAGGTTACGCAACAGGCGCTCGAGCTGATGGGTATTACCGTCATGCGCGCGGATGACCCCGAGAAGGTGGGCGAGCTGGTTAACGCTGGCCTGGCGTCTGCCTTCGAGGCAGGCGAGCAGGTGGCCATTCTATTGTCACAAAGTCTGATCGGACGCAAATCATGGGTGAAATAATGAAAGAGACATTGCCAGCAGGCCCGCGAGTGGAACGCCGGGCATTTGTGAGTCAATTAATGCAGCAGATCCCCGATGCGCTGGTGATCACCGGGCTGGGCTCGCCCAGTTACGATGTGTTTGCCGCGGCAGATCGTGCTGGCAATTTCTATCTGTGGGGAGCCATGGGCGGCTCAACCGCCATGGGCCTTGGCCTGGCATTGGCCCAGCCTGACAGATCGGTGGTTGTCGTGACCGGCGATGGCGAGCAGTTGATGGGTGTCGGCAGCCTGGCAACCATTGGAGCCAGGCAGCCGGCAAATCTGACGATTGTGATTCTGGATAATGGGCATTATGGCGAAACCGGTATGCAGCGCAGTCATGCCAGCCTGGGAACCGATCTGGTGGCGGTGGCAAAAGGTTTTGGCATCAAGAACGCTTTTACGGTCGATTCCCTGCAGGAGGCGGAAAAAGTGGCCACTCAGATCCAGGCCCGGGACGGTGTGACGCTGGTCCGGGTCCTGATTGACACCGGTGAGCCGCCGCGGGCCTTGCCTTCGAGGGACGGTGTATATATCAAAAACCGCTTCCGTTCGGAACTGGGCCTGATGCCTTTCTGAACAGAACCCAGGAGCAATGGCATGAAACGTTATGAGCTGCATATC
>JBOIGK010000660.1:0-4078 GCA_050742695.1 Advenella sp.
AGACAGGCAATAACATGAAAAAACGCAAACTGGTACTGATAGGCAACGGGATGGCTGGTGTTCGCACCATCGAAGAGTTGCTCAAACTGGATGATCAGCTTTATGACATTACCATTATTGGCAGCGAGGCCTATCCCAATTACAACCGGATACTGCTCTCGCCGGTGCTGACGGGTGAACAGACCATCCAGGACATTATCCTGAACGACCAGTCCTGGTATGACAACAATAATATCAATTTATTGATGAACCAGTCGGTCACCACCGTCGACCGGGTGCACCGGCAGGTGCATACCGGGGACGGCACAGTCGTTCCTTACGACAGGCTGCTGCTGGCCACCGGCTCCAATCCGTTTATTCTGCCGGTGCCAGGCAATACGCTGGATGGCGTCGTGACGTTCCGTGATATTAATGATGTGAACCTGATGATTGAAGCGGCAGGCGCGCGGCGCCATGCAGTTGTGATCGGCGGCGGCCTGCTGGGACTGGAGGCCGCCAATGGCCTGGCCGTGCGTGGCATGACGGTCACGGTGGTGCACCTGGGCGATACGCTGCTGGATCGCCAGCTTGATGAGCAGGCCGCCAACATGCTGCGCACCAGCCTGGAAGCGCGAGGCCTGCAGTTTTTGATGGCGCATCAGACCCGCGAAATCGTGGATGATGGCAATGGACGGGTCGGAGCAATCCGTTTTGCCAACGGTCACGAGATGCCTGCCGATCTGGTGGTCATGGCCGTTGGCATTCGTCCCAACGTTGCGCTGGCTGCGAGCGCCGGATTACATGTAGATCGCGGCGTTGTGGTCAGCGACACCATGCAGACTTATGATCCGAGTATTTATGCGGTGGGCGAGTGCGTAAGTCATCGCGGCACTGCCTACGGTTTGGTCGCGCCGCTCTTTGAACAGGCCAAGGTGGCGGCCAATCATCTGGCCATGTATGGTATCGCGCGTTATGAGGGCAGTGTGACCTCCACCAAATTGAAAGTGACTGGTATCGACGTGTTTTCAGCCGGTGATTTTATGGGTGATGCCAAGACCGATTGCATTACGCTGGCCGATCCGGAAGGCGGAATATACAAAAAACTGGTTGTGCAAGATAACAAGCTGGTGGGCGCCTGCCTTTATGGCGACACGGCAGATGGCGCGTGGTATTTCCGGTTGATTCGTGAAGGCAGATCGATTCATGAAATTCGCGATCAGTTGATGTTTGGCGAAGGAGCGGTAGGCGATACCGGGCACGCCGGCGAGAGCAAGGTGGCGGGCATGCCCGATACCGCCGAGGTGTGCGGGTGCAATGGCGTATGCAAGGGCACCATCGTCAAGGCGATTCGCGAACAGGGTCTGTTTACTGTTGATGACATCAAAAAACATACGAAGGCTGCCAGTTCCTGCGGCTCATGTACCGGGCTGGTAGAGCAGATCCTGATCAATTGTGTCGGCGGCGCCGCCGATGTAAAACCAAAATCGGCACGGCCCATTTGTGGCTGCACCGATGTGACACATGGACAGGCGCGCAAGGTGATTCGCCAGCAACATTTGACCACCATTGCAGATGCCATGCATTTCATGGAATGGCGAACGCCTGATGGCTGCGCAACCTGCCGGCCTGCGCTCAATTATTATCTGCTGTCCACCTGGCCGGGCGAGGCCGTCGATGATGGCGCCTCGCGTCTGGTGAACGAACGCATGCATGCCAACATTCAGAAGGATGGCACCTATTCCGTTGTACCCCGCATCTGGGGCGGGGTAACCAATCCTGCAGAGCTCAGAAGAATTGCAGATGTGGCAGATAAATACGCCATTCCCATGGTCAAGGTGACCGGCGGACAGCGGATTGACTTGCTTGGCGTGCGCAAGGAAGATTTGACGGGTGTCTGGAAGGACCTGGACATGCCCTCAGGCCATGCGTATGGCAAGAGCCTGCGTACCGTGAAGACCTGCGTAGGCAGCGAATTCTGCCGCTTTGGTACGCAGGATTCCACCGGCATGGGTATTGCACTTGAAAAAGATCTGGTTGGGATGTGGAGCCCGCACAAAGTAAAACTTGCGGTGTCCGGCTGCCCACGCAACTGTTCCGAGTCCGGAATCAAGGATGTCGGCATTATTGCCGTCGATTCCGGCTGGGAAATCTATGTCGGCGGCAACGGTGGCATCAAAACGGAAGTCGCGCAATTTTTTGTCAAGGTCGAAACCCAGGAGGAAGTGTTGCAATATTGCGGCGCCTTTTTGCAGCTGTATCGCGAAGAGGCCTATTACCTGGAACGTACCGTCCATTACCTGGCGCGGGTTGGTCTGGAGTATGCAAAAGAACAGGTTATCGGCAATGCCGACAATCGCGCGGCGCTGTATGATCGGCTGCGCTTTGCCTTGTCCTTCGAGCAGGACCCCTGGCAGGACCGTGTAGAGAAGCGGATTGCGGCGCCCGAACTTGAAACCCTGAATGTGTGAGGACACGATGAAAGTCTGTGAAAAATGGACGCCTGTGTGCGCCACCAACGAGATTCCAGCGCGCGGTGCGCGTGTCATTCGCCGGCACGGCCTTGATGATATCGCCGTATTCCGTAGCGGCCAGGGCGCGGTCTACGCCATCGTTGACAAATGCCCCCACAAAGGCGGCCCCCTGTCTGCGGGACTGGTGCATGGCACCGCGGTTACCTGCCCGCTGCATGGCATGGTCATTGATCTGCCTACCGGGCAAGTACAGGCGCCGGACGAGGGGTGCGTCAGGACGATTGCAGTGAAAATCGATCAGGACCGGGTCTGCCTGGATCTGGGTGAAGGACAGTAGCCATGGATACCCCGGTACCCGTCCAGCTGGTTCAGACTATGACAGATGAGATACGCGTTACCCGTTCGATCTGCTGCTATTGTGGCACGGGCTGCGGTGTGCGTATTCACAGCAAGGGTGAGCAGGTGCTGTCTGTGGATGGTGATATGGATCATCCATCCAACGCGGGGCTGCTGTGCAGCAAGGGTATGGCGCTGCCCGGCACGATACGACGGGATACGACAAGGGTATTGCACGCGCGCCTGCGCGACAGGCAGACGGGCAACTATCGCCAGATCGATATGTCCGAGGCCTTTGATGTTGCGGCAAGGGTGATCAGCAGTACCGTGCGTGAAGCCGGGCCGCAGGCCATGGGCTTTTATTTGTCGGGCCAGTTGCTGACCGAGGATTACGCCATTTTCAACAAAATGGCCCGGGTCCTGGTGGGAACCAATAACATCGACACCAACTCTCGGTTGTGCATGTCCAGCGCCGTGACCGGATACAAAATGACGCTTGGCGCCGATGCGCCACCGGCAAGCTATGAGGATATCGCGCTGGCCGATACGGTCCTGATCGCCGGTTCGAATATGGCCTATGCACATCCGGTATTGTTTCGGCGGCTGATGCTGGCACGGCAGGCGCGCCCGCACATGAAGATTATTGTGATCGACCCGCGCAATACGGACACAGCACAGGCAGCTGATCTGCACCTGGCCGTGACGCCGGGGGCAGACGTGGCGCTGTTTCATGCGATGCTCAACGTCATGGTCTGGGAAGACCTGATCGACGGCGACTATATTGCGCGCTACACGGAGGGTTTCCCGGCGCTGAAGGATCGCATTCGGGAATTTACGCCTGCAGCAGCCGAGGATGTATGTGGTGTCGCTGCCGCCGATATTGTGACTGCGGCCCGATGGTTTGCCCAAAGCGCCGCGACGTTATCGCTGTACACCATGGGCCTGAACCAGTCCAGCAGCGGCACGGCCAAGAACATGTCGTTGATTCACTTGCATCTGGCTACCGGTCATATCGGCCGACCGGGCACAGGTCCATTTTCGCTGACCGGCCAGCCCAATGCCATGGGAGGGCGCGAAGCCGGCGCCATGGCGACCCTGTTGCCAGGACATCGCGACCCGGCCAATGCGAGGCATCGCCAGGAGGTTGCCGCCTTGTGGGGGACCGATAGTTTACCGGAGGCGCCGGGATATCCTGCCATTGCCATGTTTGATGCGTTGCTGGAAAAACGTATTCGGGTGCTCTGGATTGCGGCCACGAACCCGGCACAGTCATTGCCCGATCAGGCCAGGGT
>JBOIGK010000661.1:0-2689 GCA_050742695.1 Advenella sp.
AGTATACTACCCAGAAATGGAAGAATTAGAAGCAGGATTAATGACATTTAGTGCTATTTATGAAGAATTATGGCGAATTATTACAATCATACTTTATCTTTTTACATCGACGCTTATATTTTTCATCCGCTCCTGAATTTCAGCTGAAAAATTTTGCGCTCGCCTTCGATTTACCAGGAACGACACCCTTGCCGATGTGCAAAATGACCACGAATCTTAACTGGTAATAAACGCCCGTTGCAAACTCATGAAACAGGGCAGGGCATCACTTGCGGCCACCCATTTGCATCGGGTCCGGTCCTTGAAGGGCAGTCGGAGCCTTAAGGGGCGGACCCATATCGGACAAAGCCAGGCTTATGGAGAATGTGCGCTACAGATCGGCGACAGTTCCCTTGTATAGAATGGTGCCTGAAGGCCTGTCATTGCGCGAACCACCATCAGGCTCCAGGCTGATCAATAGCTGATCGCCAGCGGTAATGGGACCAACCCGTTCTGCGGTCAGCACAAAGGGCTTACTGTCACGGATCAGGCCAAGGGCGCTATCGGTCCCGTTGGATCGTTTCCATGCCTGGAGCACCAGGCCGTCCGATACGGTCTGGCGTACTACCGGAGAAAAGCGGGCATCGCCAGCAGCATTGAATCGAACGACCCAGCCCGTTTGCGCATTGCTCATGGAGGAGTCCAGCACCGCTACTTTCCTGGGTAGATCCGAAGCAGGGGTCCCCACGTACCAGAAAGTGAGGGCAGCAACGGCCAGCAGCAGCGCCAGGGCACGCCACAAGGGAAGCATGAACCAGAGCTTGCGCAAGGTGCTTTTCAGGCCCGAAGCGTAAGACTGTTCGGCGCCGTCTTCGTCGTCCGTGTCCGGAGCCTGTGCAACGCTGGTCGGCGCCTTGGCAAATGCAGCGTTCTTTATTTTTTCCCACACCCGGCTACTGGCCACTTGCGCGGGCAGTTGACTGAGCAAATGGGTAAATTGGGCTTCCCATAGCAAGGCGATGCGCGAAACGCCAGCATCGTCATTCATCAATTTGTAGACCAGCTTTTCTTCGTTTTCGGACAGCCCGCCCAATACATACTCGCCCATTTTTTCAGTGGCATGATGCGGTGGAGAAAATTCAGGCAGATGCTTGGCCAGGTGCTGCAGTCCAAGGAACAGATTTTCCTTGAATCGGCCCAGCGGCATACCAACTTTGGTCGCGGTTTGCGCCTGCGACATGCCGCTGAAATACATATTGATCAGCGCCTTTTGCGGCTCGTCGGGCAACTCTTCCAGATGCAGATAAAAGGCCGGTGTGACCGGCAGGTCTTCACGCACGTCTGCATGCAGATTGCTGGAGACTTCATTGAGAACCGATTCATCCTGGCTCTTGCTGGCAGACTGGATCGCATCATAGTGTTCTTTGAAAATCTGGCTGATGCGATAGCGCAGGATAGAAAATATCCATCCCCGCGCCGGCCCCATTTCTTCGTCATAGGCCTCGGCATTGTTCCAGATAAGCACAAATGCAGACACGACTGCCTGTTCTGCCAGGTTGTAATTGCCCAATACGCGCAGGGACAGGGCAACCATGAGCGGCGCTTCATGTTTGAACAGAGTCTGCAAGGCACTTTTCTGTCCTTTTGCACACGCTTTTAAGATTTTCTCGTAATTAAAAGGGGTGTTTCTGGCAAACATTTACTTTTTCCAGGCAATTGGGTGAAAATAGATTCAAGTTTAACCGTAAACCGGCCTATTGCATACGCTTGAGATTGTTCAGGCCATGTTACAAAGGGTCGTTATAGCTGATATCCAGGGAAAGCGATGCAACTACAGGGTTCATATACAAACGGCTTCGGGCTGCACGATAAAGTGGTCTTTATCAGCGGCTCAACACGCGGGCTTGGCCTGGAAATGGCCTCGGCCATGGCGCGCAGCGGCGCGCTGGTGTATATCAACGGCCGTAGCGACCAGTCTGTGGAACAGGCCTGCGGAGCACTGCGGCAAACAGGCACGAACGTGCAGGGCGTGGTCGGCGATATGTCCGTTGTTTCCGATATCGACCGTTGCATGGCCTACCTGGCCGAACAGCACGGTCGCTGCGACGTGCTGGTCAATAATATGGGGATCCGCATCCGCCAGCCCCTGGCCGCCTTCAATTTTGAACAAATGGAACGGATGCTGCAGGTAAATTTGCTGGGCGCCATGTATTTGTCGCAGAAAGCGGCGGCGCTCATGCAAAAGCAGCAGTGGGGCAGGCTGATTACCATCACGTCAGTGGCAGGGCAGGTCGCCCGTCCCGGTGATGGCGTCTATCCTATTGCCAAGCAGGGTCTGACAGGTATGATGCGGGCGCTGGCAGTGGAATTTGCAGCTTGCGGCATTACCAGCAACGCGATTGCACCAGGCACCTTTGCCACGGAGACAAATCTGGAGATGGTCAATTCTGCTGCAGGACAGACGCTGGCGGCGCGTAATCCGACCGGACGCTGGGGCAGGCCTGAAGAAATTGCCGGACTGGCGGTGTTTCTGGCCTCTGATCTGTCCGCCTATATCAATGGACAGGTCATCGCCGTTGATGGCGGCCTGTCCGTTCTATTCTGACGGTCAATTGATTTTCAAATTCAGCTTTTCAATCAATGGCTGCCAGCGCGCTTTTTCCTGGTTCATATAATCGCGAAACGCTTCAGGCGTGCTCGGTACGGGATC
>JBOIGK010000662.1:0-4342 GCA_050742695.1 Advenella sp.
CATTAATGCAATACGATTCCGGAGACACCGTCATGCGAACCACCGTCACCATTGATGAGGTTTTATACGCGCAGGCCTTGGAACTTGCCGAACCTGGGATAGTGAGTGCTTCCGATCTATGCCGGGAGGCGATGAAAACCTATGTGCGCGTCCAGGCCGGGCGACGTCTTGCTGCATTGGGTGGACAGGTGCCAGATATGAAGGACATACCGCGCCGCAGGGATGACGCCGCATCACTATGAGTGTGCTTGTCGACACCTCGGTGTGGGTCGATCACTTCAAAGTGCGAAATGATGCATTGGTCCAGTTGCTTGAGACCGATCGCGTATTGGGCCATCCCATGATCCAGATTGAACTGGCCTGTGGAACGCCGCCCGCGCCGCGCCCGCAACCACTGAATAACATAGGTCTCTTGCAACCCTGTAACCAGGCGGGCTTGCGGGAAGTTGCGGATTTTATTGAACGTGAACGGCTTTATGGCCTGGGGTGCGGCCTGGTAGATATGGTTCTTCTTGCCTCTACACTTATTACGCCGGGCGCGCATTTGTGGACGCTGGACAAGCGCCTTCGCGCGATGGCAGAGCGTTTCAGGATCGCTTTTCAGGCGTCGGGGTATTAAAATCGGAGTGAGGAAAAATCAGCGGCAAGACAATCTTGTAGGGCCGTTGTCTCATTTTGCATTTGCAATCGAGGCATCCTTGCTTTGAATATTGCATCTATGAAGAGTAGCGCATGTGGATCCAGAAAGAATTTCAACTCAAAGCGCGTCCCAGAGGATTTCATCTGGTGACCGAAGAGATTGTGCGTCAGGTGCCAGACTTGACCGGTCTGCGCGTGGGCATCATGAATGTGTTTCTTAAACATACTTCGGCCTCGCTAACCATTAATGAAAATGCCGATTCCTCCGTACGGGTTGATTTCGAAAGTTATTTCAACCGCCTGGTGCCGGAAGATGAGCCGTATTACTCGCATACGTATGAAGGCAGTGATGATCTGCCGGCGCATTTCAAAAGCAGTATTCTGGGCTGCACGCTGGTGGTACCCATCACGCATGGTGCGCTCAATCTTGGCACATGGCAGGGCATCTATTTGTGCGAGCATCGCAATCATGGCGGGCCACGAACGGTTGTAGTCACAGTGCAGGGCGAGGCGGGCGCTTAATCTATTGATGGTGCAGTGTGCAGTGATGCGCTGCCAAGAGCCGCAAGCTGCACTCTAAGCAATAACAATGGCGCTTGCAAGCGTGTACGCACTTGCGCGTTGTGCCACGCAAAACGGCTGCGTCATTAAATGCAGCCGTTTTGCATGTGCCCGATGCAGCAGCATCTAGTTGGCTTTCAGTTTCAGATTATTGACCAGCTCTGCATAGCGTGCGGTGTCATCGGCAATGCGCGTGCTCATTTGCGCAGGGGTATCGCCAATGGTTTCGGCGCCGATCTTGGCCATGTCTTTTTTAAAGGCGTCTGACTGAATAATTTGCACCAGATTTTTGTTCAGGTACGACACCGTTTCTTGCGGTGTTCCTTTGGGCGCAAGAATGCCGAACCAGGTGCCGGCATCAAAGCCCTTGAGACCCGCTTCGTCAAGCGTGGGTACGTCGGGCAATGCAGGGGAACGAGTGCCGGTAGTCACGGCAAGCGCCGTGAGCTTTTTTTCGTTGATGTACGGCAATACGGTTGTGATTGTGTCAAATGACATATCCACTTGTCCCCCCAGCAGATCCGTCGTCAGCGGGCCGCTGCCCTTATAGGGCACGTGCAGCAGCTTGATTTTTGACATAAGCTGTACACGCTCGCCAATCAGATGCTGGCCGGTGCCCACGCCGTTGGAGCCGAAACTGAGTTTTCCCGGCTCTCGCCTGGCCAGCTCGACCAGGTCTGCTACTGATTTTGCGCCAACCTTGTTGTTGATAACCAGTACATTAGGTACCATGGCCACCGTCGTGACAGGCGCAAAGTCTTTCTGGAAATCATAACGCAGGGAAGAATAGAACGTTGTGGCAATGGTGTGATGGACCGCGCCCATCAGCAAGGTGTAGCCATCCGGCTTGGCCCGGGCCACATATTCTGCGCCAATGGTGGCGCCAGCGCCCGGTTTGTTTTCGATTATCACGGGCTGGCCGATTTTTTCTGCAAGTTTCTGGCCCAGGGCACGTGCCAGCACATCTGTGGTGCCGCCCGCAGGAAAAGGGACCACCAGCCTGACCGGCTGCGCCGGATAGGCCTGCGCCATGGCCGTGGCGTTCACGGCCGTAAGCATTGCACCGGTCAACAAGGTCAACGCCCGCAAACCGGTTTTGCGCAGCAATGTGCGGGGTTGTTCGATTGTTTGTGTAAATAGCATGTCGTCCTCCACCGTCGGCTTTATGCCGCTTTCTGTGCTTTGCCAAGGCTGCGGATGTGGCTGCAAACCGCGTCTGTAACCTGTGCCGTTGTCGCTGTGCCACCCAGGTCGCCAGTATGCAGCGAGGTATCGGCCGTGACTTTTTCGATTGCTTGCATCAGGACGCCGGCTGCATGATCTTTGCCCAGATGCGACAGCAGCATCACGGCGCACCAGAATGTGCCGATTGGATTGGCCAGCCCTTTGCCCATGATGTCGAAAGCCGAGCCGTGAATGGGCTCGAACATAGAGGGATAGCGGCGTTCCGGGTCTATATTGCCGGTAGGCGCAATGCCCAGGCTGCCGGCCAGTGCGGCAGCCAGATCGCTCAGTATGTCTGCGTGCAGGTTGGTCGCCACGATGGTGTCCAGTGTGGCAGGCTTGTTGACCATTCTGGCTGTAGCCGCGTCCACCAGTTCCTTGTCCCAAGTGACGTCGGGATATTCCCTGGCAATTTCAACTGCAATTTCATCCCACATGACCATGGCATGGCGTTGTGCATTGGATTTGGTGATCACGGTCAGCAGCTTGCGAGGACGCGATTGCGCCAGGGCAAAGGCATAGCGCATGATACGTTCGACGCCGGCACGGGTCATCATGGATACATCGGTTGCGGCTTCCAGCGGATGGCCCTGATGAACCCGACCGCCAACACCCGAGTATTCGCCTTCACTATTTTCGCGCACGATGATCCAATCCAGATCCCTGGGCTGACAGCGCTTTAAGGGGGCATCAATGCCTGGCAGAATACGGGTAGGACGCACGTTGGCGTACTGGTCAAGACCCTGGCATATTTTCAGGCGCAGACCCCATAAGGTAATATGATCGGCAATATCCGGGTCGCCAGCCGAACCGAACAGGATCGCATCCTTGCCATAGAGAGCATCCAGGCCATCAGCGGGCATCATGACGCCGTGCTGCCGATAATAATCGCCGCCCCAATCAAATGCCGTGAACTCGAATGAAAACTGTTTCAGGGTGTCTGCCAGTGCCTGCAGCACGGTCTGACCTGCAGGAATGACTTCTTTGCCAATACCATCACCGGGTATGCACGCGATTTTGTACGATTTCATCTTTCATTATCCTGATCTAGAGAACCTGCGCTTATTCTAGAAATATTCGTCGGTGCTAAAATGCGACAAAATTCACAGGATTTGTGCCTGAAAGTTGAAAATGAATGAAAAAAGACCCTCGTCATTCTGTCGATCTGTATTTTTTTGATGCGCTTGTGTCTGCCGGCAGTCTGTCTGCCGTTGCGCTGCGTCTGGGTGTCACGCCTTCTGCTGCGAGCAAGCGGCTGATTCAACTGGAAAAGCGCCTGGGTATGACACTTGTCAATCGCAGCACGCGACGCATGAGCCCGACCGCAGAAGGCCTGGTCTATCTGGATCACGCCCGTAGTATTCTGGCGCAGATCGAATCGCTGGATCGGGAGATGTTCAGGTTCAAGTCTGAACCCGAGGGGCTGATCCGGCTCAATGCCACGCTGGGCTTCGGCAGAAGCTATATACAGCCGCTGGTTTCGCGGTTTGTAAAAAAGTACCCGTCCATTACGATTCAGCTGTTTCTGACGCCATTTCCGCCCGCCCTGAGCGATGATGCATTTGATCTGTCCATTCAATTTGGCAAGCCGCCTCACCAGAAACTCAAAACCCGACTGCTCGCGCAAAACCGACGTCTTCTGGTGGCCTCTACGGCCTATCTGGCGCGGGCAGGCGAGCCTGCGCTGCCACATGATCTGCTCAAACACAATTGCATTGTGATCAAACAGGATGAACTGCCCTATTCAGAGTGGATATTGAGCAATGGCAATAGCACGGAGAAAGTGCCAGTAACAGGCAATTTGATCACCAATGACGGCTAGGTGGGGGTGCAGTGGGCCCTGGATGGTCACGGGGTCGTGATGCGCGCCGAATGGGATGTCGCCCGGTATATGCGCAGCGGGCGCCTGGTGCAGGTG
>JBOIGK010000663.1:0-9520 GCA_050742695.1 Advenella sp.
GCATGGCCGGGCCGGCTGGGATTTCCATCCACTGGATCTGAATGCCATGCAAATGGCTGCGCAGTATCTGGTCGGCCAGCATGATTTCAGCAGTTTTCGCTCCTCGCAATGCCAGGCAGCCAGTCCAGTTCGCACCATTGAGCATCTCAATATTGTCCAGCAGGGCGCTTTTTTTGTTTTCACTCTCAGGGCCAACGCGTTTCTGCATCACATGGTGCGCAATATTGTGGGCTGTCTGTTGTATGTGGGCAAGGGCCGCTACCCGCCAGACTGGATGCCCCAGGTGATGGCTGCGCGTGACCGCAAGGTGGCTGCGCCTACCTTTATGGCTGATGGGTTGTATTTTGCCCAGGCCAGTTATCCCGCCCATTTCGGTCTGGAACAATTTGACGCCTTCGATCTGAGTCAGCCGATCCAGGCGCTGTTGTTTGAGTCCTGAGCGGAGCATCAGGGGCAAGGTGCGGACCATTTGTGGTTGCCAGGTCATTGGCGAGACAACACAACCGGATGCGTAGCACCAAGAGCGTAATACACATAATCCGGCGCTGTGTGCACGCCAATTGTCAGCAACTGGTCAGCTTGCTTGTATCCCCCTATGCCGCTGCTTGTGCCTTTGTCTTGCCACATTCTTTACATATGCAATAAAAACAACAACAGAAACAAGCGCCATGACCCACCGGGTTGGTTGTCGTCAATTCATTTCATATGCAATGAAGATGGAAGAGACCGCGCGCAGCAAGCTTGTCCGGGCGATCTATTGCATACGAAATAGCCCTGTATGAGCAGAGAAATAAGGGTAATTCTTGAGGGTAAAACACTAACAATTCCTGTAGCATGCCCCGGTAACCAAAAGTTTCGCTTCTCTTTTACTCACAATACCCATTGGAGACATCAACGATGAAACGTCGTTCCTTCCTCAAGCAGGCTACAGCCGGTGTTGCCGCAACGGGTGGTGCTGTATTGGCATCCCCCGTTTTTGCGCAAGACGCACCCAGTATCAGTTGGCGTCTGGCTTCCAGCTTCCCAACAAGTGCCGATGCGATCTATAACGGCAGCGTGAATTTTGCCAAGCACCTGGCCGAAGCGACAGATGGCAAGTTCAAAGTCAGTGTCCATCATGCCGGCGAAGTTGTTCCTGCTCTGCAGGTGCTGGACGCGGTTCAAAACAACACGGTGCAATGTGGTCACAGCGCGGCCTATTATTATTACGGGAAGGATCCTGCCCTCAGTTTTGATGCAGCAGTGCCGTTTGGCCTGAATACCCGGCAATACAATGCCTGGATGCGGGCTGGCAACGGTCTTGCGCTGACTCGTGAAGTATACAAAAAATTCAATATCGTCAATTTTCCTTGCGGCCATACCGGCACGCAGATGGGCGGCTGGTTCCGTAAGGAAATCAATAGCGTCGACGACCTCAAGGGTCTGAAAATGCGTTGCAGCGCCTTTGCCGGTGCGGTGCTGTCACGTCTGGGCGTGATTCCGCAACAGGTTGCGGGGGGGGATATTTATCCCTCGCTGGAGAAAGGCACTATTGACGCCGCTGAATGGATTGGTCCGTATGACGATGAAAAACTCGGCTTTAACAAGGTAGCCAAGTACTATTATTATCCGGGCTGGTGGGAAGGCGGCTTTCAGGTATCGTTGTACGTCAATGATGGCGAGTACGAAAAACTGCCTAAACATTATCAGGCTGCCATCATGCAGGCCAGTGCGCTGGCAACTGAAGAAATGATTGGCACGTATGACGCTAAAAACCCCGGTGCATTGCGTCGTCTGATCGCCGGCGGCGGTGTCCTAAAGCGGTTTCCCAAGGCTGTGCTTGACGCCTCTTTTGCCGAAGCGACCAAAGTGTATGAAGAGCTGTCTGCAAAAGACCCGCTGTTCAAGAAAGTCCATGACGACTACATGGCATTCCGCAATGACGTTTACCCCTGGTTTGGGGTTGCCGAGTTCAGCTACGATGCATTCATGCTGGACGCATTGAGAAATAAAAAATAAAAACACCGTGTAAAATTCCTGTTTTGCTGGCTATTTTTCCTCAGGGTTAAATGAGTCAGCAAAACAGGCGTATGCTGTTTTCTCTTCTTTTTCCCTATTTTTGGTGTGAAAGCAAATGAAGTTTCTCTTCACTCTTTCCCGGGCTATTGACGCGCTCATGACTGCGGTTGGCCGCGTTGTGATCTGGCTCACGCTCGTCGTGGTGCTGATCAGCGCCGCAAACGCAGTAGTGCGCAAGGTATTTCATTACAGTTCCAATGGCTGGCTGGAAATCCAATGGTATCTTTTTGGCGCGATCTTTCTGCTTGCGGCCGGTTATACCTTTCTTAAGAATGAGCACGTACGCGTGGATATTATTTCACAGCGTCTGTCTAAGCGGACTCAGATCATTATCGAGACGGTAGGCGTGCTGTTATTCATGTTGCCGGCCTGCCTGTTGCTCATTTATCTCTCCTGGCCCTTTTTCATGTTGTCGTTCGAGACCAACGAGCAGTCCTCCAATGCGGGTGGGCTGGTGCGCTGGCCGGTCAAATTGCTGATCCCTATCGGCTTCTCGTTACTGGTGCTGGCGGGTATCTCTCATCTTATCAAATGCGTGGCTTACCTCAGCGGGAAAGGTCCTGATCCTCTGGCGCCGATGGGTGGAAAGACAGCTGAAGAGCTGCTGGCCGAAGAAATCGCGGCGGAAGCGGAACTGAAACGACAACAATCATTGCAGGCGGGTAACTAAGCATGGAGGTCTTAATTCAAAATATGCCGCCGATCATGTTCCTGACATTGATCTGCTTTTTGCTGTTGGGCTTTCCGGTTGCCTTTTCGCTTGCTGCCAACGGCATTCTTTACGCGTTGCTGGGTATCGCCTTTGGCGAGTTTACCTTCCCTTTTCTGCAGGCATTGCCTGACCGGGTATTTGGGATCGTACAGAACGATTCGTTGCTGGCCGTGCCGTTTTTTACCCTCATGGGCCTCATCCTGGAACGATCGGGCATGGCCGAGGATTTGCTGGAGACTATCGGCCAGCTATTCGGGCCGATTCGTGGCGGGCTGGCTATTGCAGTTGTGTTTGTGGGCGCCATGTTGGCAGCCACCACGGGCGTAGTATCGGCTTCGGTCATCTCCATGGGCCTGATTTCACTACCCATCATGCTGCGGTACGGCTATGACCGCAAGTTGGCAACCGGGGTTATCGCAGCCTCGGGTACGCTGTCGCAAATCATTCCGCCGTCACTGGTGCTTATTATTCTGGCTGACCAGTTGGGGCGTTCCATTGGCGATATGTATCGCGGCGCCATGATTCCCGGCTTCATCCTGGCAGGTGCCTATATTGTGTACGTGGTGATCGCATCGTTGATCAAGCCGTCGTATGCACCAGCCTTGCCGCCAGAGGCGCGTATCTATCGCGAGCCCAATGGCAGCAATGGTCTGCCGTCATTAGTTGTGCTGATCGTTGTCGCCAGCGTGGGGGCGTGGCTGCTGGGCAAAGTTTTTCTATCTGAAAAGAGCGCTGCCGATGAAACCATCGTTCTGAACCTGTTGCTGTGGGGGGTTATTGCATTTGCGATCGCTGGTCTGAACAAACTGCTCCGGCTGAAAATGCTGTCACAGATTGCCGAACGGGTGGTTTTCGTGATGGTGCCGCCGCTGTTTTTGATCTTCCTGGTATTGGGCACCATATTTATTGGCGTGGCCACACCAACCGAAGGCGGCGCTATGGGGGCCGTTGGCGCCATTATCATGGCGCTGATCCGCGGCCGCTTGACGCTGTCGCTGCTCAAGCAGGCGATGGATACGACCACCAAGCTGACCAGCTTTGTCGTCTTCATTCTGGTGGGTTCAACCATCTTTACACTGACCTTCACCGGGTTTGGTGGCCAGCACTGGGTAGAAGGTCTCTTTGCTTCTTTGCCTGGCGGAGAGATCGGCTTTTTGATTGTCGTGAGTATTGCCACATTCTTTTTGGCATTTTTCCTGGATTTTTTCGAGCTGGCCTTTATTATTGTGCCATTGCTGGGCCCGGTAGCCGACAAGATGGGTATCGACCTGATCTGGTTCGGTGTGTTGCTGGCGGTCAACATGCAAACCTCCTTTATGCACCCGCCGTTTGGCTTTGCGTTGTTCTACCTGCGCTCGGTTGCACCCAAGCAGGACTACACTGACCGGGTGACCGGCAAGCCGATCAAGCGGGTTACGACCGGCGAGATCTACAAGGGCTCCATTCCGTTCATTGTCATTCAGCTGCTTATGGTGGCTTCGGTCATGGCGTTCCCGGGCATGGTCATGCACTACAAGGGTACCGGCACCGGTATCGATCCGAGCCAGGTCACTTTCGACACCGGCAATTCCTACGGTACTGACCCTTACGGATCCGATAGCGGTGCTGACAAAGGTGAAGGCAAAGGGGAAGGCAGTTCCAGTGACGCCTACGACGATCCGGCCAATGCATTTAAATAACGGTTTTTCTGGGGCAGGGGTATTTTTCCCTGTTCCGGCGCACTGGTAATGGCATTTTCGCGGCATTGTCCCTGAAATTTCGTTAAACTCAGAACCCTGGCATCCGTTTTTGCCGGGGTTTTTTTATGGGACTGAAAATGAGAACCCGCGTTAAATTCTGTGGACTGTCATCAGAAAAAGATATTCACGATGCGGTTGGCGCCGGGGCCGACGCCATCGGGCTGGTGCTCTATGAAAAGAGCAAACGTTATGTGCCCCTGGCACAGGCGGCGGCGTTGCGACGCACGGTGCCTGCGTTTGTGGATGCCGTCACGCTGACCGTAAACGCTGACGTGCAAACCATCGAACAGATTATGAATATAGTGCGGCCAGATTTCATACAGTTTCACGGTGATGAAACGGCTGATTTCTGTGAACAATTTTCCTATCCTTATATCCGGGCTCTGAGAGTCGGTGCTCCGGGGCTGACTTCGCCCGAGAATATCGCAACAGCGGTCAGTGGCTATCCGAACGCCCGGGCTTTTCTGTTTGACGCCTATTCGCCCGCTTATGGCGGTGCTGGTATTTCATTTGACATGGGGTTGCTGGCGCGAGTCAGGCAGATTCTGCCGACGCACAAAATAATGATTGCCGGTGGCCTGAATGCATCCAACATTGCGGCGCTTGTGAGCAGCTATCATCCCTACGCAGTTGATTTGAGTAGTGGTATTGAAATTGCGCCTGGCGAAAAAAGCGCCGGCAAAATGCGTTCCTTTATGCTGGCGCTTTCCCAGGCAGACAAGTTGCACTGGCCCGTTAAACTCTAAGTCGCCGCAGGCGACAGCGGATGATGGGGCCGTCAAAGCTGGCGCCAGGCAATTGGCGATGGTTGCTGGTTCGGGGCGCCCGCGCATGGACTCGTTATTCGATTTGGGCCTGATTTGTCAGCGCTTCAATCGATTCATGCAATTGTAGCCATTCCTCTTCCAGCGTTTCGGCGGTGGCGGTCAGCTCGCCATGCTCGGCCAGCACGGCAACGCGTTCATCTCTGCGCGCAACAGAATAAAAATTTTCGTCGGCGATCAGCACATTGATCTGGGCAATCCGCGCTTGCGCGGTTTCCATGGCCTTTTCGACCTGCGCAAGGCGTTTGTCCAGCGGTTTGCGCAGCTGTGCAATGCGTTGACGTTCTTCAGCCTGCAGGCGCCGCACAGCCTTGCGATCCGGAGCGGCGCTCAATCCATCGGCTGCAAGCGAGGCATCGCGCTCTTCCTGGCGCATGGACAGGGCGCGCTGGGCAAGCCAGTCGCGATAGTCGTCCAGGTCTCCGTCAAATTCAATCACCTGACCATCTGCAACAATCCAGAAACTGTCGACCGTGGTGCGCAGCAGATGCCGGTCGTGCGAGACCATCAGCATGCTGCCGTCAAATTCGGCCAGGGCGGTGGCCAGCGCTTCGCGGGTATCCACATCCAGGTGATTGCTGGGTTCGTCAAGTAACAGCAAATTGGGCTTTTGCCAGACGATCAGCGACAGGGCGAGCCTGGCCTTTTCGCCCCCGGAAAAGGGCGCCACTTTGTCATTGACTTTATCGCCGCCAAAGCCGAATCCGCCCAGATAATTGCGCAGTTCCTGTTCGCGTGCCTCGGGCGCAATACGCTGCAAATGCTGCAACGGGCTGGCGTCAACGTCAAGCATATCGAGCTGGTGCTGGGCGAAATAGCCAATTTCCAGGCCCTTTGATGGCTTGTAGTGGCCGGCAAGAGGCACCAATTCGCGAGCAATGGTTTTGATCAGGGTACTTTTACCGGCGCCATTGACCCCAAGTACGCCGATTCTGGCGCCAGAGCGAATCATCAGCTCTATATTTCTGAGAATGACGGTCTGATTTTCCTGCTCGTCAATATACCCGGTGGACACCTTGTCCAGGCGAAGCAGCGGATCCGGCATGGATGGCGGTGAAGGAATATGAATATAAATGCCAGACTCGGCCTGCAGTGGAGCCAGTTTTTCCATGCGGGCCAGTGCCTTGACCCGGCTTTGCGCCTGCTTGGCCTTGGTGGCTTTCGCTTTGAAGCGGTCAATGAATGACTGCAGTCTGGCTGACTCCCGACCCTGGCGATCAATCGCTACCTGAAGCTGCCGTACACGCTCGGCGCGCTGGGTCAGAAAATCATCGTATCCGCCCTTATAGCGCACGAGTTTTTGCTGATCCACGTGCAAAATGGTCCGGGCCACCGCATTCAGAAACTCGGTATCGTGGGAAATCAGAATGATCGTTCCCTCATAGGCAGCCAGCCATTTTTCCAGCCACAACATGGCATCCAGGTCCAGGTGGTTGGTCGGCTCGTCCAGTAGCAGCAACTCCGAGGGGGCCATCAGTGCGCGGGCCAGCGCCAGGCGCATTTGCCAGCCGCCGGAGAAGCTGTTGACCGCCTGGGTCCACTGTTCGGGCCTGAAACCTAAGCCGGCGAGCAATTGCTCGGCCCGTGATGGCGCGCTCCAGGCGTCAGCCTCTACCAGCGCCGCTTCCAGCTCGGCAATGCGGGTGCCATCTGTATCGGGTGTGGCAGCACGTGCCTGCTGCAGTTCGCGCAGATGCCTGTCTCCGTCAATGACAAATTCCCGGGCAGGCTGGGTCGTGGCGTGGATCTCCTGTTCGACGGTGGCAATCCGCCACGAGTCGGGAATGAACAGATCGCCGGCGTCGGCATCTATCCGGCCCTGCAGCAGGGCGAACAGCGTCGTTGTGCCTGAGCCATTTTTGCCGACAACGCCAACGCGTTCCTTGGGATGCACCACGAAGTCGGCATTTTCCAGCAGCACCTTGGTGCCGCGACGTAAAGTAAGGCCAGAAGAACGAATCAAAGCGAGTAATCCGAGGAAAAGTAAAAATTAGAACATGATTGGCGGCACCAGTCAGAATATGACCGGTGAGACCAATCACCAATCGACAACCATCCAGCAGCGTCCGGCGGACCGGTAGTACCCAGGTGGTAATCAATCATGATGGCCGGCGAATCGCATTTGCCAGCCTGGCGCCCAGCAGCGACGTTCAATCTCTCGGTGCCGGTTGCGACCGTGCAAACCAGGGCTTGCACTTGCCCGATGTGGCACGGGGCAGGCCTCTGAATGTTTGCAGGATAGCGTCAGCGTGGCTGCAACTGTTCCCGCGTCAATAGCAGGACGGAGTCGTCGCCCTCGGCCGTTTCAAGAAATACCGGATTCAGTGCCGGGAAGGCGTTCATGAAATTTTCATATTCGTTGCCGATTTCAAGAATGATAAAGCCGTCGTCGTTAAGATGCGCTGCGGCCTGGTCCAGAATGTTGCGAATGATGTCCATGCCGTCGTCCCCGCCGGCCAGGGCTAGCGCCGGTTCGTGCTGGTATTCGCTGGGTAACTGCGCCATGGTGGTGCTGTTCACATAGGGCGGATTGCACACAATGACGTCGTACCGATGCTTTTTGAGCGGGGTGTACAGATCGCCCTGCAGCACGTTTACCCGCTCGCCCAGTTGATACAAGTCCACATTTCTTTGAGCCAGGCGAATGGCATGATCAGACAGATCAACCGCGTCTACCTGTGCATTCGGAAAGGCCAACGCAGCAAGAATGGACAGGCAGCCGGAACCGGTACAAAGATCAAGTACATTCTGTACGCTCTCAGGATCATCCACCCAGGGCTCAAGATGCTCGGCCAACAGTTCTGAAATGGGCGAACGCGGCACAATGACCCGCTTGTCTGTCAGGAAACGTTGACCTTGCAACCAGGCTTCGCCAGTCAGGTATGCCAGCGGGACGCGTTTTTTGACACGTAGCTCGATCAGACTGACGCATTTCTTTTTCTCGTCTTCCAACAATCGGGCATCCAGAAACGGATCCAGCGTATCCAGCGGCAAGTGCAGTGTCGAGAGGACCAGATAGACGGCTTCGTCCCAGGCATTGTCACTGCCGTGACCGAAGGCCAGCTGTGCGTCATTGAAGCGGGAGACCGCGTAGCGAATAACATCGCGTACCGTTTTCAGTTCATTGTGGATTTTTGAAGCCATAAAATATCCGATATTGAATGTTTGATATACAACTGCGTAGTGACAGTCTATAACAGAAGGTTTTCAAGCGTTTTACGATAAATCGCGGCCAGCGGCTCCAGGCTGTCTACCTCGATATGCTCGTTGATCTGATGGATGGTGGCATTGATCGGCCCAAATTCAATCACTTGCGGGCAGATTTTTGCAATGAACCGCCCATCCGACGTTCCACCGGTGGTCGACAGTGTCGTTTGCGCACCTGTTACGTCCTGGATCGCGGCGGACAAAGCTTCGGACAGTTCACCCCGTGGCGTCAGAAACGGTTCGCCGCCGAGGGTCCATTCAATGGTGCTCTCCAGCTGGTGCGCGTCCAAAATGGCCTGCACACGCGTTTTGAGCGATTCAACGGTACTGGCGGTGGAAAATCGGATATTGAACAGAAATTCGGCGGTGCCTGGGACAACGTTGGTCGCGCCCGTTCCAGCATGGAAATTGGAAATCTGGAAGGTGGTAGGAGGAAAGTACTCATTTCCCTGATCCCATTCGGTGCTCGCCAGTTCATGCAATGCCGGTGCGCACAAATGAATCGGATTACGGGCAAGATGGGGATAGGCCACATGGCCTTGCAAGCCGTTGACCACTACCTTGCCTGACAACGATCCCCGACGGCCATTCTTGATGACATCACCTAGTGCTGCTGTTGATGTAGGTTCGCCCACGATGCAGTAATCCGGCTGCACGCCCTGTTGCTTCAGATATTCACAGACCTTGACCGTACCATTGACCGACGGGCCTTCTTCGTCGGAGGTAATAAGCATGGCAATGGAACCCCGATGGTCGGGGTGAGCCTGCACAAACGCTTTGGCAGCGATGGTAAACGCGGCGATGGAGCTTTTCATATCCGCTGCACCACGGCCGTACAGCTTGCCGTCGCGAATCGTGGGCACAAAGGGATCGCTGTCCCATTGTTCCAGCGGACCGGTGGGGACCACATCCGTATGCCCTGCAAAAATGAGCAGCGGCGACGCAGTATTGCGTCGCAGCCAGAGGTTTTGCACTTCTTC
>JBOIGK010000664.1:0-3388 GCA_050742695.1 Advenella sp.
GTGGTAACGGCCGCCAGTTGCTCAGGATTTAACTGCCCGATCATGCGGCATAGCGGCGCAGACGGAGAGCAAACTGTTCAAGGCTCTGAATACCGCTTTGCTGCGCATGCTGGCACCACTGTTGCAAGTCACCAAGCAATTGCTCGCTGCTGGCAGTGGAACTTGTCCATACACGATACAATTCTTCGCGCATATGAACCAGCTTGGCCAGCATCGTGTTTTGCGACAGCATGCTGTCGAGCTCCTGCTTTTCCTGTGGATTCAGAGCCAGATCGGCCTGTCCAAGGCGCGACTGTACTTTCTGCAGCAGTTCACGTTCCTGGTCGCTGGCGCCAGCCTGAGTCAGGCGCTTGATTTCAGACTGGACAGACTGGCGCAACATGCTGGCGTAACGCGCCATGATTTCATAGCGGTGCGTAATCACACCTTGCAGGGTTTGCTCGGTTACAGAATCGGACTTTGCGCGGACCAGTTTCAGCTTGGGCGCAACCTTCTTGACCTGAGCCAGGCGCAGTGCCTGCAAAATCCGGATATAGCCCCAGCCGATATCGAATTCATACCATTTGCTGGAAAACTTGGCGGACGTACCGTAGGCATGGTGATTGTTGTGCAACTCGTCGCCACCGATGATAATGCCGATGGGAAACAAATTAGTACTGGTATCGGGGCTGGAAAAATTCCGGTATCCGATATAGTGACCCAGACCGTTGACCACGCCGGCGGCCCAGAATGGGATCCATGCCATTTGCACAGCCCACACGGTCAGACCGAGTGCCCCGAATAACAGCAGGTCAATGGCCAGCATAGTAAAAATGCCCAGTGTGGTATGGCGGGAATAGACGTTGCGTTCCATCCAGTCATCGGGCGTGCCATGACTGAAGCGCTTGACGGTTTCTTCGTTGGCAGCCTCTTCACGATACAGCTCTGCCCCCTTCCACAAGACCCGGTCGATACCGTAAATCATGGGAGAGTGAGGATCGCCTTCACGTTCGCATTTGGCATGGTGCTTGCGGTGGATAGCCACCCACTCGCGCGTGACCATCCCTGTGGTCAGCCAGAGCCAGAAGCGAAAGAAATGCGACACGGCCGGATGCAGATCCAGCCCCCGGTGAGCCTGACTGCGGTGCAGATAAATCGTTACCGCGGCAATGGTGATGTGTGTAAGCACCAACGTGACAAGAATCACCTGCCACCAGCCAAGTTGCAAAAAGCCACCGGAAATAAAGTCGAGAATTGTATCCATATACCCTTTAAGGTCTCCTGAGATGCCCAAGATTACCGGGCATGGGCCCGCTGCGGCGGGCAGTGTGCCCTTATTCGGGCAGGATGCTAAGCGATATCAAATCGCGCAGGAATTATAACACTATGATTTAACTAAGAAAAAATTTAATTGCCTTTTTTCTTGATTTTGAGCAAGTCGTGAGCAGAATGTCATTATTCTGACACAGTGCCCACCACTTTTCTTTAAATATAGCCCTATTTTCAGACTGCAATGCGGATTTGTACGCCGATTGTGTTGCGCAAGGTTACAAACGCACATTAATAGAGAAATTAGCGGGTTTTAACCGCCTGTTTCTCTATTTTAAGACCATTTTGACAACAACAGGTTCCCTGCCGCAGCAGATTTATTTACTGCGTTCCAGCACAGCGGCAAAAAAACCGTCGGTACCGTGAACATCCGGGCGCAGCCTTAGATAAGGCGTTGTCATGCCCAAGTCAGGACATCGGTCTCCCAATACCTCTTGAGCATTGAGCAGCGTGAATTCCGGATGAGCTGCCAGGAACGCATCAACCTGATCTTCATTTTCCTGCGGCAACACGCTGCAGGTGGAATACACCAGTCGGCCGCCCGGGGCGACACAGCGTGAAGCACTATTGAGAATGCGCGCCTGCAATTCGGTCAGTTCCTGCACGCTGGCCGGAGACTGGCGCCACTTGAGATCAGGATTACGACGCAGTGTGCCGACGCCGGTGCACGGAGCATCGACCAGCACCTTGTCAGCCTTGCCGGCAAGGCGTTTCACACGGGTATCATTTTCGTTCGATATGGCAATCGGCGTCACATTCGACAGACCGCTGCGGGCTATGCGGGGCTTGGCCTTGGCCAGACGCGCGGCCGATACATCGAAGGCATAAAGGCGGCCAGCCGAGCGCATCAACGCGCCCAGCAACAGCGTTTTGCCGCCAGCGCCAGCGCAAAAATCAATCACCATATCGGTGCGTTTTGGTCCGACCAGCAGCGCCAGCAACTGACTGCCTTCGTCCTGCACTTCGAGCGAACCGTTTTCGAACAGGGCCCACCGGGAAATCGCCGGCTTGCCGTTCAACCGAATGCCCCAGGGAGAATACGGCGTCGGCTGCGGATCAAACTCGGCCACCGGTGTATCCTGCAATTGAGCCAATACCGTATCCCTGTCGATCTTGAAGGGATTCACACGCAGATCAAGCGGCGCCTTGGTGTTGAGCGCTGCGATCAGGCTTTCGAACTCGTCCAGTTGGCTCATATGCTCGTACAGCCAGTCGGGCAGGCTGGCGCGTATTTCCGGGGCCAGCGAAGCCAGATCTATGGTATCCATGCGCAGCAGCCAGCTTTTCTCTTCTTCAGAGAGCTGGCCGGCAATGGCATCCTTGCCCACCACCGAGGCCAGCCCCAGAATGGCCAGACGCTCCAGTGCTGGTCCGGTACCGCTTTCGGCGTATTGCCGGTAACGGCGCAAATGACGCAGCACATCGAATACAGCCTCGGCCACTTCATTGCGATCGCGCCCGCCCAATGATTTGTTGGCCCGGAACCAGGCAGACAGCACGGCATCTGCCGGATGTTTCCACTTGAGCACTTCGTTCAGAACGTCGCGGATCTGGCCCAGGCGTGTCGTGTAGATGCCGCGCTGGCGCGCGCCAGGCTGGGGGGCCCGTTGCGTGCGACGGGTGAAATCGGGTTTAACAGAACGGCGTCCTGTGTCTTTTCTAGCGGATTTGATTGTCATAATTTTTGCCTGATTGAACGATATGTCAAATGGGGTATATCAATAGTGAAATATCGATGCTGATGCAAACGATATCCGTAAACGATATACGCGATATATCAGCTGACATATTCCGTGTCTGCGTAAAACTGCTGTAACGGCAGTTTTTCTGTAAAGCCTACCTTGCCCTGTTCATCCAGAAACACTGCTTTTTGCGCCAGCCAGCGCATGACCTGGGGATAGAGCTTGTGCTCCATGACCAGCACGCGCTGGTCCAGACTCTGGACGGTATCATCAGCCATGACAGGAACGACCGCCTGAGCGATGATCGGGCCCTGGTCCAGCGCGGGAATAACAAAGTGTACGCTGCAGCCATGAACACGCACCCCGGCATTCAGTGCCTGCTGGTGAGTATGCAGTCC
>JBOIGK010000665.1:0-2624 GCA_050742695.1 Advenella sp.
ATGCACAGCAGGTCACGGGAGTCAACCCTGATCGGGAACTGCCGGTTGTCTGGGCCGTGGCCAAAGGCTCACTGCTCAATAAAGTGATTCTGGTGCCGGCTGCTTTGCTGATCAGTTATTTTATTCCGTGGCTGATCCTGCCGCTGCTGATGCTCGGTGGTGCGTTCCTGTCATTTGAGGGAGCGGAGAAGGTCATTCATACGTTCTTTCACAAGGACAAAGAAAAGCAGGCAGGACAGGCGGTGCCGCAGGATGAAAAAACGAAAATCAGCGGAGCCGTGCGTACCGACTTCATCCTTTCTGCCGAAATTATCGTTATTTCGCTGGGCGTGGTGTCCAGTGAACCCATCATGACCCAGGTCATTATTCTGAGCGTGATTGCGCTGCTGATTACGGTCTTTGTCTATGGGCTGGTCGCCGGTATCGTCAAACTGGACGACCTTGGGCTGTACCTGTCCGGTCTGCGCAGCAGTATCGCCCAAAAGGTGGGGCAGGGCATTCTCTGGCTTGCTCCCTATTTGATGAAATTGCTGTCCATTGTTGGAACCATTGCAATGTTCCTGGTTGGCGGCAGCATCATTTTGCACGGCATTCCCGGAGCCGAACATTGGCTCGAGTCGGTCTTGCCGGCAAATGGGGTCGGCATGCTGGGCGCTATCCTTACTTTACTGGTGCATTTTGTGATCGGCCTGATCGTGGGTCTGGTGATTGTTGCAGTAGTGTCACTTTTTCACAAAAAAGAACATGCGGCGTAAAAAATGCTTGCATTGTCTGGGCGACCTCCTCATAATTTAATGCTTAGTTGATCGACGGGTGCTTAGCTCAGTTGGTAGAGCGGCGCCCTTACAAGGCGTAGGTCACAGGTTCGACCCCTGTAGCACCCACCAATCCGAAGGTCAATTACCAATACGAATTAAGGGTTTGCGAGTTTATCGTAAGCCCTTTTTTGTTTTGTAGCGTTGCTACTGTAGTCGTTGCGCTTACCTCTACCAAAAGGGGCTCGTGGGGTTTTCAGTGTGTTTTAGGAGAACCACATGGCCTACTAGTGCCGCCGTAACAGGCACAGCACAGCGCAGATAACCATCGCGTGTATCCATGCTCATCTCACGAATTTTTTCAAACCAAGAACACACCCGCTCTCGGGCTGGCAAGACGGAATAGTATTGGCTTGATCAGATGCATATGGCAGCGCGGCGATCATAAATGCAGGCCGTGTGTAAGGTTATGAGTAAAGGCCATGAGACTTTGACATCTTTCTATGAAGGTGCGGTCTGATGTTTTTCGCTCAGCTTGTTATTTTTTTGCTCGCAGCATGGCATGTTGCCGTGCATTTTGGATTGTATGTTGCGCATGCCCGAAGGCCAATCCCGGGCAATACGCAAAAACAACGGTTTCAGACGAGGTCGAACCAGCTTTTGAGCAGTTGCACCGATTCAGCGTCACCACTTTGAGTATCGGGCCCCTGAATATCCATGACCGCACTCTGATCTACTGCGAACGATTGATTGGCAATTTCCTCTGCACGGACCATAAATGCATCACGGGCAGTACCGGCTTTGGCGACAGCGTCCAGGAACGTGTTGAGCGATTCGCGGCCATGTTCATTCAACTTGTACATAGGTCAATCCTTCTGATAGGTGCAATAAGGTATAAGCAGTCTAACATCAACCGGGAATGATCAACCGGGAATGGATCAACCTGGTGTTACGTTCTTTTGCAGGACGGTCAACAGCGAGGCGGCAACGTTCTTCAGATCATGGTGCAGCGGTGTAACTTCCAGTTCGAAGCAGCCGGCCTTGCGCAGATGCCGGCGTAACTGTTGCAAAAATTCGATATCAAAGATGTAGGCACTGGAGCCCGGGCTGTACTGTACCGCGCAATCCTGAGGATTGACATAGCAATTGCCGGTAGAGTCGATATGCGAGGCTTGATTGCTATCCACAATGATTTTGACAGCATTGCTGGCAGTGGATACGGAAGAGAATGGGGATGGGGCAGAAATACTCATTGAGCGCTCCTGTTTAGCTGGTTTGACCGAAAGTCGGGGCAGCAAGTTGGACTAAATTCCCCCATACAGGCCTTTGTTGGAAGGCTGTAATGAATTTATATTATTGCAGGCGGTATTCGGCTGTCAACCCATTAGGCTGCAATCGCTAAAATTTGTAGCGTACAAATGCAGGGATGATAACGGATCACTGACAGGATAAGATAGAGTCTGGCAGATTCGCTAGCACTGAACATATCAGGCTTGGGCGCAGCGCCAGGCTGGCAGTCCCGGCCATTTTTTCCTTCTTTTTGCGTTATTGTGCTTCATGAAATTTATTCATACCTCCGACTGGCACCTGGGTCGTTCATTGTGCAATCACCCGTTGCTGGATGACCAGGCCCATGTTCTGCAGCAAATTGCAGACTATGCCCAGCAGCATCAGGCAGATGCGCTGGTGATTGCTGGGGACGTATACGATCGTGCGGTCCCGCCTGCAGGCGCCGTGCGGCTGCTGAATGATTTTCTGAATCGCATGCATGACCTGAATATTCCAGTTGTGATTATTCCCGGGAACCACGACAGCGCTGACCGGCTGGGCATTGCCGCGACCCCATTGAATGCATCCGGTGTGCATATC
>JBOIGK010000666.1:0-4908 GCA_050742695.1 Advenella sp.
CTTCAGAGATCTGAGCCATTCCTTGCGCTTTCGCGACATCCCCTAGTGCTGCCAAAAACAGTTCGTCGTCGCCCTCTTCAATTGCGGCATTCAGATATGCGACGATATCCTCTGGTGTGGTTAAGTACTCAGAGGCGTCAAATTCACTTATGACTACACCACTGACCTTTTTCATAAAATTTCCCTTAAATGTTTGACCAGATTTGCTTGGCCGCTTCAATATCATCCTCTTGTGATGCTTTGGTACCTCCACATAGGAGCAAATACACCAGCTTATCCTGCTGTGCAAAATAGATCCGATAGCCGGGACCAGAGTCGATCCGCATCTCATACACCCCGCCACCTACAGACTTGAAATCGCCAAAATTACCAATCGAGACTCGTTTTAACCTGGCTGAGATCCTTTGCTTCGCATTCAGTTCTTTCAACCTCGAGTGCCACCTTTTGAAATTATCTGTCTGATTTATTATTATTTTTTTGCCCACAACTTAGAAAATATCCTTGCAATGGTGAGTTGTTATGATTGTATCCTATAGGATACAATCATGCAAGTGCAAGCTTGATCAACAAAACACACGGCGAAACGCTTGCCATGCATGTCCAACGCGCGCCAGGCATGTTCTCTGCAGACAACAAGGCGCCACTGATGGCGCCTTGTTCCTTTAACCGAGTGTATCGTAACTACGCGTCTTGCAATTGTGGTTCGCTGGCCGCCAGATTGTTCATAGACTGGCCATGGGCAATAAGCTTACGTTCCAGGTTGCTTATTGCCCGCAACGAGCGGGCCATATCGACAACTTCATCATACACAGCAATACCGGCTTGACGAGCCAGTTCGACATATTCGCGTCGCATGCCGTCGAGCACCTCGGACCGATCGCTACGCAAGGCCAAAACGAAATGAACCTGCGCGCCGCGTTCCTTGCGAGTCTGAGTAATAACATCGATCAAGTTCTGCAACGGGTTGCTGGTGCCTCGCCCGACAAAAGCGGCCAGATTCAAATGCATGGCAATGGCATCGGGACTGGCCTTCTCGTATACGATATCCAGGATTTCTTTTGCAATAAATCCTTCTTTCTCCTGCAGGCTCCGCACAGGGGTATCGATAGGGTTGGTCACACTCGTGCCTGGTGGAAAACCGAGGGCCGTCAAATCATTGACGACGTCTGGGGCAAATGGCGACACATCAAGACCCGAGCGCGCAAAACTGTCGGCCCCCAGTACGCTGGAACCGCCGCCATTGCCAAACAGCACGACGTTGTTTGTCGGCGAGGTGGTTCTAAGCTCCAGGAACTGCAGCGCCAACAGCACATTGATAAACTCATCAACCGTGTCGACAATCTCGACCAGCGTCTGCCTGGCCATGGCTTCCCATGCCTCTTGTCCGGACGCAAGTGCGCCTGTGTGTGATTGGGCGGCAAGCTGGCCCTGGCTCGTCGCGCCCCCCCGCAGAATGACGACCGGCTTGGGGTAGGTCGTGCTACGCAGCGCATCAAAAAACTCCCTGCCATTCTTGATGTCTTCTATATACAGCCCAATTGCCTTGGTGGCTGGGTCGGCCAGGTAATATTGCAATAGTTCAACGGGCTTGACGTCAAGACTGTTGCCTATCGTAGCCAAACCGCTGAATCGCAAGCCCCGCCATTGTCCACGCTTGATAATGTCGGTGGAAAGTCCTCCAGACTGTGAAACGACGCCGATGTTGCCAAGTTCAGCAGGCGCATCCTTAGGGAACGTCAGCCCGCCTCGTGGCGAATAGGTGCCCAGGCAATTGGGCCCCAGCAGCCTTACCTTTGCTCTTCGCGCCGCCTCCAGCAACACATCTTGCTTGGCTTGCCCTTCAGTACTCTCTTCAAAACCGGCGCTGATAATTTGAATGAAACGACACTTGCCTGGCGCAACGTCGATAGATGCGGCAATGCGCTCCGCTGCAATCGCGACATACGTGTAGTCAACATCCTGGGGGGTCTGCGCGAGACTGGGATAGGCCTTGAGCCCCTCTACTTCATCGGCCTTGGGATGTATCGGGTATATCTCTCCTGTAAAGCCGAACTCCTGCAAGCGTCGAATGAATGTATTGGCAATGGTGACGTCTTTCGTTGAGGCGCCAAGCACTGCCACAGTCCCGGGTTCAAATAATGGCCGGAAATGCTGTAATACTGTTTCACCAGTCCGATTTTCCGAAGTAGGTCGTGCTGCCTGATTTTCTGCTTTTCCGATAAACCGTGCATCCACCGCCACCAACCGGTCGCCCGTGTGAATGAGCGGGTTAATATCGATTTCTTCAATAGTATCCTGGTGTGCCAGAAATAAACCGTCGACCCCGCCGATTTTCATCAGAGCCTGCACGAGTATTTCCCTGTCATAAGCGGGACTGCCGCGAAAACCGTCAAACAGTTTTGCCGCCGCCAGATCATCAATCATGCTACGGGCATCGTCTTTGGATATTGGGCACAGACGAAACGTCACATCCTTTAAAAGCTCTATATATATACCACCCAGGCCGAGCATGATCACGGGACCGAACATGGGATCATTGAATCCACCGATGGCAACTTCAAGTCCCGATGGAATCATTTCTTCGACCAGCCAGCCTTCGACCCGTGCCTTGGAAATAGCGGGCAGAGCGCTCATTCTGTCTATCGCTTCGGCCACTTCTCGCTCATTGCGCAAGCCGACCGCTACGCCGCCGGAATCGGATTTATGCAAAATATCTCGGGAAACGACTTTCACTACATAGGGAGCAACCAAGGTTGCCGCCCGCGCTTTCGCATCCTGCGCACTGGGGGCAACAAATGATTGCGGTGTGTCAATGCCAAACGATGCAAGAAGTTCCTTTCCTGCCTTTTCATTCATATTTATCGCGCTCATATGCGCCTACTCCTGGGAAGATGGATTTTGATCGTCATTAATAGCTGGTTGGCCACGCGCGCATGTGCCGTTCACCCAAACCGCCCGTGAGCCTGCGCTGCTGGATATCAAGCATGCGAATCATGAATGCACGTGTTTCCTGAGGCTTGATCACATCATGGGCCGAGAAAATCCGGGCCATATCCCACACCTCCAAATCCTTGCGGATATTGGCCAGGGCATCGTCAAATCCCTCGTCCTGCGCGGTCTTACCATGCACGATGGTGGTCGCAAAGACCGGATCCATGAAACTGACTTCAGCCATCGGCCAGGCAACCATGGTGTCATTGTGGGCGCCGCCGCCCATCGCGACATAAGCGCGGCCGTACGCCTTGCGGCAAAGTACGGTTATTTGGGGAACGGTCGTCAGGCAGGTTGCGTTCATGAAATTCATGATTTGGCCCGGCGCACCCTTGCGTTCGGCTTCGGTTCCGACCACAAAGCCCGGCGTGTCCACGAAGCGCAGAATTGGTATATTGAAACTGTCGCAAAGCACCGTGAAGTCAATGGCCTTGCGGCACGCTTCGGCCGACAATGCTCCGCCGCCAGTCAAGGGATTGTTCGCGATCACGCCCACAACGCGCCCATCCAATCGGGCCAGGCTGGTCACCAGTGATTTGCCAAAGCGTGGCTTGAGCTCAAATATACTGTCCTTATCCAGGATAATTTCCAGAATTTTCTTCATGTTGTAGACCTGCGTGCGACTCTCCGGCATGATCTCGAGAATGGCATCCTGGTCTGAGGTTGATTCCTCCGCTGCCTTGGTACGAGGCGGCAGTTCTTTCGCATGCGAAGGCATGTATGACAAGAATTTCCTGACCGCAAGCATCGCTTCTTCATCGGTGTCCACGAAGTGGTCGATCAAGCCGGTTTGTTCAGCATGCAAACGCCACCCGCCAAGTTCTTCCAGATCGACCTTTTCGCCGATTGCCATGGACACAAGCCTGGGGCTTGAAACCGACATAATCGATCCCTTTTTCATCACGGAAAAGTCTGAGCAACAGCACAGCCATGCAGAGGAGCCGAAAGAAGTGTTTAATGCTGCCGCGGCCCACGGCACATCCCGGATGCGTCGAAACTGGCTGGTATCGTTACCAAGCATCTGACCCATTCCCTTGGACCCCATCGCATCCGGCAAACGGGCGCCGGTTGACTCTCCGATATGCACAAAGGGCATACCGCGTTCATTACATGTTTTTCGGATGTAGCCCATTTTCTTGGAGTTCGTGCCGCTGGTCGATGCGCCTTTTGTGGTGAAATCGTTCACGACCACCCCCACGTCACGACCGTCTATCAGGCCGAACCCGACGATCTTGCCATCTCTGGGTGTGAAATCCTTATCCTGCTCGATGACGGAGCTGCCTAATAATCCAAGCTCAATAAAACTGCCGCCATCAATCAATTTATCCAACCGCTCTTGCGCATTCAAGTCTCCTGACTCCTTGCGCTTGTCGAGTTTCTTCTGACCTCCCATCCGGGATGCGGCTATCCGTTTTTCGTCAAGCTTAGTGAGTAATTCGCCATGTTTCATGATTCTGTTTCCCTTAGTATTCAACGTCGTATTTATCAACCGTCAGCCGATCGATCGCTTCTTTATCCAGTTGCGGAAAATATCCGGCTTGCAGATGAATTTTTCCGCTCTTGCAGGAAAGAGAATTCAGGAACAGGCAATCGATATGCTTGAGAAACCCATTGAATTCTCCCTTCGTACGGATCAGACGTGCAGCAACCGCCGCTTCCATCCAGTTGTTGATTTCGCTACCCAAACCGTCGCCAAGCACGGCGAGCATGCCATGGTCGTGCACGCTTTGAATTCCAGCCGCCAACGCATCAAGGCTGCCAAACCGCTTTAACTTGACTTTGCAGTAACCTACGTTAGGGATTTGGGCAGCGCGCTCGATATCTGCCAGACTGCAAATGGGCTCATCCAGCATCAAGGGAATGGGGCTCTGGCGGGCCACTGCCGCGTTGTCATCCCATGCCTCGGCGTCGCACGGC
>JBOIGK010000667.1:0-4699 GCA_050742695.1 Advenella sp.
CCACCACGTTTGCCTCTATCGACAGCGCCCGTTTTGCCGTGGCCATCTGGCCGCTCAACTCGAATCGGCTGGTGGTCGATCATGTTGCCGTGTCTGGCTTAAAGGGCTGGATCGTGCGCGATGAAAAAGGCAATTTCAACTTCGAGGACCTGGTGACCCAGAGTCCGCCGTCCATAGAGACCGTCGATCCGCGCTTCAAAAGCGATGAAATCCGTCCGCCTGCTGCAGCTCCCGAGAGCAACAGCGTTTTGCCGCAACCCAAAAAGACCGATTTCAAAATCGATATTGCCGGGCTTGAAGTGCTAAACGGTGCAATCTTCTACAAGGACAGGCTGAACAATCTGGATATGCGCCTGAACCGGATGACGGTCAATACCGGCCGGGTCACGTTTGATCAGCCGTTCGATGTATCGGTGACGGGCAATCTGGAAGGCGCAAGACCCGTTGCCAATGCCAGCGTGAATATCCAGGGCCTGGTCAAGCTGGATCCGGTCACCAAGCTGTATACGGCGCGCAATCTGGAAGCCAATATCAAGGGTGTTGTGGGTGATGTGGATGTGCAAACCGGCACGTTGACCGGCGATTTTGAAGTCGATAGTTTTGCGCACGCGCTCACCGGATCGGGTATTGATTTGACCATTTCGGGCAAGGGCGCCAAGGGCACCGGGTTGCGTAATTTGGATATGAGCCTGGCCGCGCCCAAGTTGAATTTTGACTCCACTGCGCCGCTATTGCAGATGACCAATTTCGCCGTCAAGGGCACCGCCTCTGATGAAGACGACGAGAGCTATGAATGGGTGCTCAATTCACCGGCGCTGGATATCTCGCCTACCGGCGCTGGCGGCAAGCCACTGACCGGGTCTGTCCGGATAAAGGGCAAGGAACAATTCGGCGTCAATTTCCGCATGGAGGGCATCAGCGGCACGTCCGAGGCGCTGAATGTGGCCCAGATCAAGCTGGATGGCGCGTACGCCCGCGGCAATAAACGTGCGGTCAATTTCAACGTTTCTTCACCGGCCAAAATGGACCTGGCGCGTCGTCTGGTTGCGCTGTCGGCCATGAGCGGCAATGTGGTGCTCAAGGATGTGGAAACGCGCGAGCAGAACATTCCCGTTATCGGCACTTTCAGCGCCGACTTCCTCAAAAGTGTCGCCAGCTTCAAGGCCGATGCCGTCATCAACTCCGGCAAATTCAGTTTTGACGGCAATATTTCCAGATTTGATGAGCCTTATGTGCGTTTTGCCGTGGGCGCCGATTCGGTGAATCTGGATGAGCTGATCGACAACGTGTCGGACGCAGCGGCACCCGCGCCCGCCGCTGCACCTGGCAACACCAAAGCGCCCGCTGCGCCTCAGCCGGCCCAAGCCAAGCCTGCCACCACGGCGGTGCGCAACCTGGTCAGCGACCTGATGGGCTCGCTCATCGGATCCGGCACCGCCAGTCTCAAGCAGATTACCTATCATGGCGTGGTGTATAACGATGTGACGGCGGCCCTGAACTTCACCAAAGACCAGTTGGGTATCACTGATATCAAGTCCAGTATTTTTGACGGGCAGGTACAGGGCGATGCGTTGATCAATATGAAGGACGACGAGGTCACAACCAAACTCAATTTTCAGGACGTATCCATTGAACCGCTGCTCAAGGGACTGGGCATGAATCCGGTCATGACAGGCACGGGCACTTTTGCGCTGGTCTTTGCCTCAAGAAACGCGCCCGAAGGCACCAACTGGCTGACCAATGCCACCGGCTCACTCGAAGGTCAGGCCAGTGACGGCGCGATCAGTGGCTTTGATCTGGCGCCGATGCTTGCCGATCCTGCCGCATATGCCAACAACATTGAGCAGGCAGGCACCTGGAAATTCGATCCGGCGGCCAAAACGCCGTATAAAACGCTAAAAACCAAGCTGGTGCTCGATAAAGGTGAATTGCATTTTACGCACTTTAGCCTGCTGACCGATCCCTTGCTAATTCAGGCAGACGACAATCTGGCGGTGTACAACCTGATTGATAACCAGTTTTCGTTCCCTGGCAAATTTGTCACGCGCCAACCGGTCACGCTGAACCAGGATGGGCTGCGGGTGAGCATCAAACAGGTGACCTTGCCGTTCGAGTTGACCGGATCGCCTGAGGGCGCGCAGTTGAAGGTTAAATGGCAGCGGTTGAATAATTCGCCGCTGGGCCAGTTCGTCAAGCAGCGCAAGGACAAAGAAGCAGAGGCGCAAAAGCAGGCGGCCGAGCAGGCAGCTGCACAGAATGCCGCAGTGCCCGAGGCACAGCCTGACGCTGCGACAGAGGGCCAGCCGGCTCCGGCCAAGCCTGAAGCGGAAGCAGATAGTAGTAATCCGCCGCCCGCGCAGTCTGCGCCCGCAGGCCAGAGCGCACCCGACACACCAGCGGCAGGTGATAAACCGGCAGCAACTGCGCCGGCAACACCAGCCGCGCCCGCGCCTGCTCCTGCTAAATAGGCGGTTTTTTCCTATATTCCTCTATTTAAGCGGGCCTTTTCCCTTTTCGATTCTGCATTATGACAACATCCGAATTTCAGCCTATTTATCAATGCCCGCCCATTGCGGGGCCGGTCAAGCCCGCAGCGCAACTACGCTGGCTGCTTGTTGACGAGCAGTCGCAGGCGCTTGGCCGGGACGATCCGGCATTGAAACAAATCGAACTTTCCATCCGCTTCGACTACCTGGTCATCCGTGCGCCAGGCATGCTGCGACTGGACATTCCGGTAGATGTGCTGGAAGATGATGAGGATGCTTTTGAAGAGGCACAGCTTGACGGGCGTGCCTTGCGTGTGGTCAGCGAGGGGCAATTGGCCGATGCGTGGTTCAGTAAGCTACTGGAGCGGCCAATTCGACTGGTCAAGCTGCACCCCGATGAAGAGCTGAACGCTTGACGCCCTGTTGCCGGTCGTGACAATGCTGCTGTCGTCGCTATTTGCAGCAGGTGACGGCAGGCGGAAAATCAGGGGTGATATGTTAGACAGCCCGCCCGCATAAGGTGCGGACCGTTGGAAGGGGGCTTATCAGGCTACCGCTGTTAGCTTGTAGAATTTGGCCATGAGCATATCTTGGGATTCTTTCCATTCCGGATTGATCTCAATACACTCGACAGGGCAGACTACCTGACATTGCGGCTCGCCATGGTGCCCGACGCATTCGGTGCACTTGGCAGGGTCGATTTCATAGAAATCCACACCCATATAGATGGCTTCATTGGGACACTGCGGTTCGCAGACGTCGCAGTTGATGCATTCATCGGTAATCAGCAGGGCCATAATCTTTCCGGCGCTTTAGTTTATACACAATGACAGTGTACGCCAATGGTTGGACAAATACCTGAAAACAGGCAACCCTGTCAGGGTTAATGGGCCGCAGCGTGCCGGCGACCCATTCGGGTGCGCTTGCCCACGTTCGCCCTGGTGTGGTTTGCCTATTCGCTCTCGGGCGCCTGCTCGTTTCTGGCAGCCAGGCGGGCCTGGGATTTTTCCTGCAGCCAGCGCTCGACCGACGGGAATACAAATTTACCCACCTCGCCACCGAGCAGGGCAATTTCACGCACAAATGTGCCGGAAATAAACTGGTACTGGTCGGACGGGGTCATGAACAGCGTTTCCACGTCGGGCAGCAGGTGGCGATTCATGCCGGCCATCTGGAACTCATATTCGAAGTCGGATACGGCGCGCAGGCCACGCACGATGATGCGGGCGTCTTCCTGGCGTACAAAATCCTTGAGCAGTCCGCCAAAGCTTTTGACAGAGACATTAGGATAGTGGCCCAGAACCTCTTCGGCAATCTGCAAGCGCTCTTCGATAGTAAACAGCGGATTCTTGCCCGCGCTGACGGCGACGCCTACCACAACATGATCAAACAGCCCGGCTGCGCGTCGGACCAGATCCTCGTGTCCGCGGGTGAGAGGATCAAATGTCCCTGGGTATACAGCAGTGATCATCATGAGCTCCGTTTGCTCCCGATCGATGCCGGGAAAGAGGCCGAAAACCGGCCCGAGCGTTTAAAGGAACGTCGATTATAAGGTATTTACTCGCTTTTGTGCGGTGCAATAAGGCGTTCGTGTAACTGATAATACACCTGCCCGGCCTTGCCTTGCCGGATGGCCGGAAAGTCGGGGCCCGGGTCTTCAGGCTGGTCCGATTCGATGTAGACCAGGCCGCCCGGTTTGACAATGGCCGGCAGAAAGGGAAAGATGCGATCAAACAGCTTGCTGGCAAAGGGCGGATCAAGCATCACCAGGTCGAATTTGGAGGCATCCATGCGTTTTAACATCAGAAATGCATCAGCGCTGTTGATGCGCACCTGGCTGGCCTGCAATTTGTCGCGCGTGGCGCGCAACGTGGCCAGTGCCGCCGGACTGGTTTCGGCCATCTGAACATGCGCAGCGCCCCGTGAGGCGGCCTCGAAGCCCAGCGCTCCGGTGCCGGCGAACAGGTCCAGCACCGATTTATCGTCGAACCTGCCGTCCCACAAATAATGCAGCCAGTTAAACAGCGTTTCCCGGATGCGGTCCGAGGTTGGCCGCAGGCCGTCGGCATCAACCACCGGGATCTGCGAGCGACGGTATTGACCGCCGATAATTCGGATAGTTTGGCGTTTGCCGGATGTGCCTGCGGGGCGGTTTGCTGGTTTCATCATTGTTGCGACGTACACTGTTAAAATAGGAAATCCTATTGTCATTG
>JBOIGK010000668.1:0-1185 GCA_050742695.1 Advenella sp.
CCATTCAAATCGAATCAGGGAATGCGTTTTCGCGCAATCGCCAGCCATCATTGTTGGAGTGTTTTATGAAATATCTCACGTCAGGTATCAGTGGATTAATGCTTGTCAGCTGTGCGGCGGTTGCTGCGGAAGGCGCGGGGCCAGTCAGGATTGGCGTGATCCAGCCCCTGACTGGTTCAGTCGCTTACAACGGGCAGGCGTATGTCAAGGGCGCAAAGCTTGCTATTGCGCAACGCAACGCGCAAGGCGGCATCAATGGTCGACAGGTTCAACTGCAGATAGAGGACGGGCAATGCCAGCCGGCAAACTCGGTTAATGCCGCCGAAAAACTGATTCAGCGCAATAAGGTGCCCGTGCTGGCCGGCGCATTCTGCAGTTCTGCCACAGCCGCCGTGATGGCGGTCGCCGAAAAATACAAAATACCGCTGTTATCGGGCGTCTCTTCCAAGGCAGACCTGACCGAGAAAGGCATGAAATATTTTTTCCGCTCGGCAGAGACCGACAGGCTGATGGCCAGGACATTCAGCAAGATACTGGCAGAGGATCTTAAACTCAAGACAGTGGCATATATCGGCGTCAATGATGACTGGGGACGCGGCGGTGTGGAGGATTTCGAAAAGGATCTGAATGCCTTGGGCGTCAAATCTGTCATGAAGGAATACTTCGACCATGGAACGACCGATTTTTATACGCTGTTGACCAAACTGCGAGCACTTAAACCTGACGGTGTCTTCGTGGCAGCCGAAACGCAGGATGGCTCCATCCTGGTAAAGCAGCTCAAAGAATTTGGCATTGAAACCAAAGTGTTTGGTGTCGGTTCATGGGCGACTTCCGATTTTATCGGCCTGACCGGAGAGGCATCCGAAGGCATTTATGCTGCGGTGCCTTATGTTTCCAACATGAAGGGCGAGCGCAATGCCGGGTTTGTTGAAAACTACCAGAAAGAGTACAAGCAGCTTCCCGGTAAGTACGATGCGTCTGGCTACAACGCCGTGAACATTCTGATGCAGGCGATTGAGCGTGCGGGTTCGGATGAGCCGGAAAAAATCCGCGATGCCCTGTACAAAACGGACTATGCAGCGCCTAATGGACGATTTCAGTTCACCGAAAAAGGCGAGGGCTACGGCTTTGATACCGTGCTGGTGCAAATCCAGGGCGGCAAGACACATGTGGTCACTCAGGCAC
>JBOIGK010000669.1:0-4340 GCA_050742695.1 Advenella sp.
AACGAAGCATTGCCGGCACCCGAAAGAAAGCCTGCGGACGATGGCGCCGGTTTTGATGAAGGGGTGTTTGGTGCGTTAGGGCCCATGCTGATGTTCGGTTTTTTTCTGATCGCATTTTTTCCACCCGTGATCAGAGCAGTAGCGGCCGGCGTCATGTTGTTTGCAATTACCGGCAATATTATATGGGCAGGGCTGGCCGCCATTGCGGCATTGGTCATCAGCGGCATTGCCCGAAAAATTGTCCCCCGTGGCGCAGTGCGCGGAGCACGGCGTAACGGCACCATTCTTGGCGGTGGTCTGGGCGGCCTGGGCGGTGGCTTTGGTGCCGGACGCGGCGGTGGTGGTTTCGGAGGGGGCGGCTTCGGCGGTGGGTTTGGTGGCGGCGGTGGCGGCAGCAGCGGTGGCGGAGGAGCTTCAGGTGGCTGGTAATAAATGGGAATGGCTGGGGCTCGATGGCCTCGATGGCTGGTGGCTGTCGCGGCGCGTGTTTACGCACGCCATGATGGAGCGGCTGACTGGCGAAATACGCAAGAGTGAAGCGCGCCATGCAGGAGAACTGGTGCTGGCAATTGAACATGACACACCGGGGCACAGCCGGGAGACCTCTATCCGGGCGCTGGAAGTATTTGGCCGCCTGAAGGTATGGGACACGCCTATGCGTACCGGCCTGTTGCTATATATCTCTTTGAATAAACATAAATTCGAAATTGTCGCCGATCGCGGTATTGGCGTGGATCCGAAGCAATGGGATGACATTTGCACGATATTGCAAACGCGTTTTGCCGCCAGACAATACGAACAGGGGTTGCTGCAGGCGATCGCTGCTATCGAAGCAGTATTGCAGACCTCGTGTGGCGGGCAGCCGTCAGGCGACGATGGGCGTAATCATCTGCCGGATGCGCCTGTCCTGTTGTAAGCAGACAAAGGCAGCGCGCGCCGTTTTCTCGGGCCGGCGCGCGTAAAACGGTTTGGCAGTTCAGGGTTAAACAGGCCAAAAAGTAAACAGACCAAATCGGCTAAAAACCCAAAACTAAAGCCTCGCAAATTAAAGGTTAAAAAATTAAAGACTGAAAAATAAAGGACGCCTTCCTGGCGTCCTGCATCGGTTGTTGCCGTGCTCGTTTCCTGCGATCGCACGATTGCAGGATCGCTATTGAGTGCCGATGCTGGCGAGTGTTCTGCCCAATTGCCCGACCGCGACGTCGCGCCGCGAACCCGACGAAAAATGATCTCCCAGTCTTGACCATTCCGGATGGCTGCGCGCTTCTTGCAACTGTTCGGGCAGGGCCTGCTCCTTGAGTTCTTCCTGGGCCGCTTGCATCGATATCTGCACCGGCGCCATATCGGCATGGCCGCGTAACTCCAGCGCGCGTATCAACTGGTGTGCGCGAATGGCCAGCAGACGCAGTATGCTGTCTTCGACGGTAATCTCATGAAAGCCCTGCAGGCGCCCGTACAGCCGTTTGCCCAGCTTGTCGGTGCCCTGCCAGACGCTGCCCAGAACGCCGCCAATCAGCGCGGCGGTTCCCAGACTCAGGCCTGCGGTAAATACATCTACTGCGGCGCCGGCCATGGCGCCAGCGGCAAAGCCTTTGCCAACGTGAATGCCTGTGTCCAGCAGAGCCTGCGGATTGAACAGATCCATATTCCATCGCCCCCCTTCAAGCGGCAGGGGCTGGCCGGGATAATCTTCAGGGCGGAAACGGTAATGTGTCAGCAATGCCTTGATGCCGGCTTGCTCGCGTTGCCGTACTTTGTCCTGCATGAGCTGGGTGCTGCTTTTGACGCTATCGTCGTCGGTCTGGCTACTCAGGCGCAGCGCGGCCACGTCGATCAGCATATCGGCAACCAGCGCAAAGGCCGCATTGCGGCGCCGCTCGCGCTGTACGCCGACATCTTCGGACAGCGCCTGCAGTGTTGCTGCGTGCGTGTCGAGCACCAAAGCCAGCTTTTGATAAAGCTGCGCTTCGCCTTCGAGCGCGGGCGCGACTGTGTCAAATTCAATAACGACATGCAAGCCCAGGCGAGCCAATGTTTCCTTCCAGTCTTGCTTGCGCGCATGGGCATCGTTGATGAAATTGAGCACTGGAACCAGGGGCTTGCCACAGCGGGCCAGAATGGCAAGTTCATCCTTGTGCTTGGCCAGGACCGGATCCCTGACGTCAATGACATACAGCCCCGCGTCACAGGCGATGAGTTTTTTGAGCACGCGGGCTTCCTGCTCGAAGCGCCGTTTGCTCTCGGGCGAGTCAAGAAATCGCGCGATGCTTTCAGGACCGTCATGCCGGCTGCCGGTTTGGGTCTGCAACTGATCCAGATAATCCAGCAGCCCGATACCGTCTTCCAGGCCGGGGGTATCGTACAGCTCGACCGCCGCTACGCCATTGAGCAGCAGGCGCGCGCCTTCCACGTGGCGGGTGGTGCCGGGAGCGTCTGAAACCTGTCCGAAGCCAGCATCGTGTGTGAGCGTGCGCAATAGCGAGGTCTTGCCGGTATTGGTATGGCCAACGACAGCCAGACGCAGTGCGGTGTTTGTGGTCGTCATGGCGCTGCGATCCAGTCAGGAAGCGAGGCGGGGTCCAGGTGGAGCGTATCGGGCAAAAAGCCGGCGTCGGCCAGTTGTGTTTGCCAGGTTTGTTGGCGCGATGCCTGGCCGTCGCGCTGCCACAGCAAAATATGGGTGGCGCGTGCAAGGCTGGCCAGTTCAGAAATCAGGCGCAGGGTGCCGCGATCGGGCGTCTGCGCCGCGTCCACGACCAGCAGCAGGCCTTTGACGGGCTGGGCATGGAGCCGATCAAGCAAGGCATGCCGCTGTTCACGCGATTCGAGCACGCCGCCATCCTGCACGCCTGCGGCGACGGGAAATACGGGCCAGTTGGTGTCGGGGGGCAACTCAATGCCCACATAAACAGGCTCAGACGAATAAGCGCGCGTGACGTTGTCATCCGGCCCTGATAGTGTATCGCCGCCGGCCGGCGCATCAATACCCAGGTTTTCGCTGGTCGGCGCAAGCCGGGCAACCAGCGGACTGTACGAAGGCAGATCTATATCCAGCCTGAGTGCCAGCAACGCACCGCGCAATTGCCAAAGACATATCGCCAGACTGATGACGCGCAACAGCAAGCCGTAGCACAGGACCACGCCCAGCAGCCAGGCCGACCAGATGGCATAGGTGTTTTCCGATAGTGTTGCGCCTGCTGTGCTCTGACGCACCAGTTCTGCATCCGGTATGGGAAAGCCCAGCATGGCAGGCAGCGCGCCCAAAGTGCGCGTCAGCGAGACAAAAACGTTGGGAGACAGAATGGTCGTCTCCCAGCCAAAGGTATAGCGCTGCGCTGCCAGCAGTCCCAGCATGGTCAGCAGGGCGGCAAGAAAAAACAATACCCAGAATCCATGACTGACACAGCACAACGCCCACTTGAGTGCGCTGTTTTGCGCCAGCAGCGAGACAAAGGATTGTGGCGCCAGCGCAGCTTCGGGGCCGCGGGCGATTTTGCGGCTAAGCCACAGCCAGAACTGCCCCAGCCAGCTGAATGCCCGTGAGGATAGGAACAGGGAAAGGACCCAGAACAGGAACGTCAGACCATGTACGCCGAGCAATGTCACAATGGCCAGCAGGACATTGATATGGCGATTGGCAGAACCCAGTACGCCAGCGGCAGCACCTGCGCCACCCAACAGGGCCAGTACAGCCAGGATAAGCAGGGCCAGTTTCGCACCCTGCATCCACTGTTCGACAAGCGTGGTGGTGTGTTCGCGATCCGCAAGCAGGCGCGCCCGGCGTACTATTTTTTCTTCGGGGCTGTCGTTGCCACTGCGCAGCTGGCGAATGAGGGCGGCGTCATCAAGCGGCCCCCAGTGATCTTCGCGCAGGCGGATGGCCTCGGTCAGCCAGAAATCCTTGAATGAAAAATTACGACGGGCCATCGCGTGGATTATCTTGGGGATAGGATGTCAGTGCTTGAACCAGCGGTTGGCAGCCTGCTCGGCCTGCTGCTTCACTTCTGGCGTAATGTAGTAGGCGACGGCAGCCAGTGCGGCGGCAAGCACGCTCAGGTCGTCGGTATACCCAATGCCCGGTATGAAGTCCGGTAGCGCATCCAGTGGCAACACGAGATAGGCCAATGCCCCGTAAATGACCCGGCGGGCCCAGGCGGGCGTGGCCGGATTGCGAACAGCATAGTACAGCAGCAGGGCTTTCTGAATAACGGTGCGCCCGGCACGTTTGGCGACACGGGCAATTTTTCTGACAAGACCTGCCGGTTTTTCGGCGTCCTGAGTGTTGGCGTCAATCGTGTGGTAACGAGTCATGAGCCTCCCGTAATCAATGAAAATAATGC
>JBOIGK010000670.1:0-3276 GCA_050742695.1 Advenella sp.
GGACGCACACGCCTGTCCAGCTCGCGGGAGTAATCGCTCACATTCAGGATCATGGTGCTGTATATCCCCAGAAAAAGCATGGTCGCCCCCCAGAATGGCAGCCCCCACGATCCTTCCAGATGCAAAATGCTGTCGTCGATTTGCGAGCCGAACTTGACGATCACCGAATAGAACATATATACCAGCGCGCCCAGGATAAAGATGCTGCCGATATTTTCGAGCCATTTGATGCCCTGAAAACCATACACCGACAACACAATTTGCAGCAACTGAAAGCCAATGAAAAACACCACCAGATTGTCGTAACCAAACAGCGTGGCAGAAGCAACATTGAGCGCCCCCGCCCCAATCCAGCTTTGGAAGCCGAACCAGACCACGGCAGGAACCGCCCTGACGATTCCGGGAAACCGCGTGCCGGTGAAACCGAAAGCGCTGCGAGCCTGCACCATAAATGGGATACCATATTTATGCCCCGCCGCACCGTTGATCGCCAGGGCGACCCCAATGACAAAGCAGCCAATCGTAATGGCCAACGCGCTTTGCAGCAGGTTCAGCTGCCCCACGACACTGGAACCCATCGCAAACGTGCCGATGGAAACGCAACCACCCAGCCAGGCCAGCAAATAAGACCAGCGATCCATGATCCGGACCTGCTGGGGCTCTAGACTCTCATCACCCGCCTTTTTACTATTCTGTGCTTCGCTGTTCATGATATGACGACTCCTTGCGCTGATCTATCCGACGAGGATAGCGATGGGTTTGCCAGGGCAAACTCAGGTGGGGTCGGGCACACCCAGATGGGCGTACTGACCGGTAAACGGTTTTGGTCGTGGAAAATCCAGATCACCAAACTTGCTGGTTTGCAGCCCTAAACCGACCAACGCCTCGGCCAGCTTGACCGCTGCCGTCACGCCCTCGACCACCGGCAGGCCGACTTCCCTGCTGATGTGCTCGCGCATCTCGGCCATGCCGCCGCAGCCCAGCACAATCGCGCCGATTCCGTCCTGGGCCTTTGCCTGCAGGCACTCCTGGATAATGCGCTGTACGGCGGCGTCCGCATTTTTCTCAAGCTCCAGGACAGGAACTTGCGCGGCGCGCACGCGCCGGCAGTGCTGTGCAAACCCGTAACTTTGCAGCAGGTGTTCAGCAATAATGCAGGTGCGCTCCAGGGTGGTGACAATGGAAAACCGGGTACTGATCAGGCTGGCCATATGGAAAGCGGCCTCTGCGATGCCAATAACCGGGGCACGAGTCAGCTCGCGCGCAGCAAGCAGGCCGGGATCGCCAAAACAGGCAATGACATACGCATCGACCCCGTTTTTCTCGCCTTTGATTACCTCGTGTGCAACGCCCACTGCACTGATCGCCTCCTCAAAATGCCCTTCGATGGAAACCGGCCCGCTGTCCGGGTTGCTGGTTGTAATCGTTGTGCCGGTGGCTGCGATCCGTCTGGCTGCATCATCAATAGTTGTGGTCATGCCTGATGTAGTGTTGGGATTGATGAGGTGAATGTGCATGATGTCCTGTTCAAGCTGATGAGTTAATACGCATAATTATTGGCGCCAATAATTGGATACGAATATTGCATACAATTTTTGTCATTATTGCATAACCGAACTTCTTGAAAACTGGTGATTACCCGAGCTTGTTGACGCCACGGGGGCACCCGTAAAGTTCCAGCATACGGGCTTGCGGATGTATTAGGCGTGAGACCCGGGTGATCCGGGCATGCCTGATCCTGCGCGGCAAAAAAAGCGTTATTCGGAAAATGCGCCACGCTGCAATCGAAAAAGATCAACTACCCACAAAATCGTATACAACAATTGTTGACAATTTTCATTGTCACTTTCATACTAAGCAAATAGGTGACGGAGTCCGTCGCCAGGCCAAGAAAGGCCATAGCGTACGACGCATTCAATTTCGGGAGCGACACCATATGCAGCAAAACACCTACCCTCGTGACATGATGGGCTATGGCCGTAATCCGCCACAGGCCAACTGGCCGGGAAAAGCACGCATTGCCGTACAGTTCGTGCTCAACTATGAAGAAGGAGGCGAAAATTGCGTCTTGCACGGAGATTCCGGGTCGGAGCAATTCCTATCGGAAATCATTGGCGCGGCGTCCTTTCCCGCCCGTCATCTTTCGATGGAGTCAATTTATGAGTATGGTTCACGCGCCGGCGTCTGGCGTATTCTGAACGAATTCGAGCGGCGTGGCCTGCCGCTGACAATCTTCGCCGTCGGCATGGCACTTGAGCGCAATCCCGACGTTGCGCGCGCCTTTGTCGAGCTCGGACATGAGATCGCCTGCCACGGCTATCGCTGGCTGCACTACCAGGACGTCGCCGAACCGATAGAACGGGAGCACATGCAGCGCTGTGTCCAAGTCATCTCCACCCTCCTGGGGCGCCACCCTGAAGGTTGGTATACGGGCCGCGACAGCCCGAACACGCGTCGGCTGGTCATGGAAGAAGGCGGTTTTCTATATGACTCTGATTACTACGGCGATGATCTGCCTTTCTGGACGCCGGTCACATTACAGGACCATTCGCAAAAATGGCAACTGGTCGTACCCTATACGCTGGATACCAATGACATGCGATTCGCGGCCGCGCAGGGCTTCAATAGCGGCGAACAGTTTTTCACCTATTTGAAAGACGCATTCGATGTGCTTTACGCAGAAGGCGAGACCGTGCCCAAAATGATGTCAATCGGATTGCATTGCCGAATCATCGGCAGGCCGGGACGGTTCGCCGCGTTGCAACGATTCCTTGATTATGTCCAGCAGCATGATCGTGTATGGATTCCAACCCGTGCCAGCATCGCAAAGCACTGGATTGAACATCATCCCAGTCCGGGCGAAAAATAAGACAGGAAGCACCATGACTATCCGCAACTTAACCATTGAGCCCTTGTCGCACGACGCCTTCGCGCCCTTCGGACAGGTCATCCAGGCCAGCGAAGCCGCGCAGCACTTCACCATCAATGATGGCAACACAGAACGCTACCATGATTTGGCCCGGCTTGATCCGGGCGCAGACGGCAAGGCCATCGTCTCCATCTTTCGCGGCCTGCCTCGTCAGTTGCCCTTCGAGGTCTGTATGCTGGAGCGCCATCCGCTGGCCTCGCAAGCTTTCGTGCCGCTTAGCGGCCATCCGTATCTGGTCGTGGTTGCCGCGGCCGGTGAGGCACCCACTATTGACCAGCTGCGCGTTTTCCTGTGCCAGCCCGATCAGGGTGTGAACTACACGGCCGGCGTCTGGCATCACCCGCTGC
>JBOIGK010000671.1:0-4398 GCA_050742695.1 Advenella sp.
GTGTAGTTCACTGAAGCCAGAAAAGTGACCAGTTCCCCAACGTGGATAGGTTGGCGGAACATGACCTGATCGACCGACAGCGTGACGACATAGCGGCCGGCATACCGGCTGGCACAGGCGTACGCGGCCTGGTCAAGCAGCTTCAGAATGGTGCCGCCGTGGACATTGCCCGAGAAATTGGCCATGTCAGGCGTCATCAATACTGTCATGGTAAGTTGGTGATTAGGCAGATCCATGGCGGCGAGGTCCGGTAAATAGTAGGGAAGGCGTCAGTTTACCCATATTGCCTGGCCGGCGCCATATGGACGTTAGGATTGTCTGCTCAGAATGAGCTCGCACCGGATTTGACCCTGAGATCGACATGATCATCAGGAGCTTGACCTTCCCATCATGGTAAGCTTTACATTGAAGAATATAAACTGTTTGCGCCGTCATTATTGCTCGGCCGACCGCGTTGACAGACCTATGCCGCGCTGGCCAGGGCGATGCCACTATCGGCCCGAATGTGCCCAAAAGCGGCAGTTTTTCTTCGAAAGGACGCAAATCATGAGCTCTACAACCCTATCCCGCGGTGTGGCGGGCCATCCCACCCCCAAGGCAGATAACCAAAGCCGGCTGATAGAATTGTCGGTGGCCGGCATGACCTGCGCTTCCTGCGTGCGGCATGTTGAGAACGCCCTGTCTGCTGTTCAGGGCGTGCAGTCAGCCAGTGTCAACCTGGCCACCGAAAGGGCGCAGGTGCGTGCGCCGCTGGGCCTGGACAGCACTTTGCTGACCCAGGCCGTGGTGCGTGCCGGCTACGAGGCGCAAGTGGTCAGCAATTCTGCGCAAAGCAGTAATACAGAAGCAGTCCGGCGTGAGGCCGACAGGCTTGAGCTCAGGCGCGATCTGCTGTTGGCGGTGCTACTGGCGCTGCCGGTGTTTATTCTTGAAATGGGTGCCCACGCAATACCGGCATTCCACCATTTTGTTGCAGAAACCATTGGCTCGCAGAACAGCTGGTATCTACAATTCATTCTGACCAGCGCTGTTCTGGCGGGCCCGGGACGGCGTTTTTTCGTCAAGGGGATTGCTGCCCTGCTGCGCTTGACGCCCGACATGAATTCTCTGGTCGCCGTGGGTACGACCGCTGCCTATCTGTATTCGGTGGTGGCCACGTTCGTTCCTGCCTGGTTGCCCAGCGGTACCGTGAATGTTTACTACGAAGCGGCGGCGGTGATTGTCGCGCTGGTGCTGCTTGGGCGTTATCTTGAGGCACGGGCCAAGGGCAATACATCGGAGGCCATCAGACGGCTGGCCGGCCTGCGGGCAAAAACCGCCCGGGTACAGCGCGGCCAGCAGGTGAGTGAAATCGCCATTGAAGAGGTGGTGGTAGGCGATCTGATCCAATTGCGTCCCGGCGAGCGTATTCCTGTTGACGGACAAGTGACAGACGGAAATAGTTTTGTAGACGAATCCATGATCAGCGGCGAGCCGATGCCGGTTGAAAAAACGCCCGGCGCAACCGTTGTTGCAGGCACCGTGAACCAGAACGGCGCCTTGAGTTTGCGTGCCACTGGTGTCGGTGCCGACACCGTGCTGTCGCAGATTATCCGCATGGTTGAACAGGCGCAGGGCGCAAAACTGCCGATCCAGACCATGGTCGATCGTATTACCATGTGGTTTGTTCCGGCGGTCATGCTGATTGCGTTGATCACATTTGTAATATGGTTGATATTCGGACCGCAACCTGCGCTCGGTTTTGCCCTGGTCAATGCGGTCGCCGTGCTGATTATTGCCTGCCCCTGTGCGATGGGCCTGGCAACGCCCACCTCTATCATGGTGGGCACCGGCCGCGCAGCGCAACTGGGTATTTTGTTCCGACAAGGCGAAGCGCTGCAAACGTTGATGGATGTGCGGGTGGTTGCGGTCGATAAAACCGGCACGTTGACCCGGGGTTATCCGGAGCTGGCCGATCTGACCGTGGCCGAAGGGTTTGATCGTGACCAGGTGCTGGCACTGGTGGCTGCAGCCGAAAGCCGTTCCGAGCATCCCATTGCGCGCGCCATTGTCGCCGCTGCAGACAAACGGAACCTGGCCATTGCGCCGGTCCACGATTTCGAGTCCCTGACCGGGCTCGGCCTTCGCGCCCAGGTAGATGCGAGACAGATTCTGATTGGCTCGGACCGGCTGATGACTCAGCACAAGTTGGATCCGGCGGTTTTTTCGTCCATTGCCAGCAAGCTGGCCGACCAGGGCAAGACGCCGCTTTATGTTGCGATCGACGACAAACTGGCTGCCGTCATCACGGTTGCCGACAGTATGCGCGATACGACACCTGAAGCGATTGCAGCCTTGCATGAACAGGGGCTCAAAGTGGTCATGGTCAGTGGCGACAACCAGCGTACGGCGCAGGCGATTGCCCGACAGTTGAATATCGATGAGGTGGTTGCAGAGGTGATGCCTGACGCCAAGGCCGATACGGTCAGGCGGCTGCAGCAAACTCATGGGCCGGTCGCCTTTGTCGGTGACGGCATTAACGATGCACCTGCACTGGCGGTTGCCGACGTCGGAATCGCCATTGGATCAGGGACCGATATTGCGATGGAGTCGGCCGATGTGGTGCTGATGTCTGGCGACCTGACCCACGTATCTAAAGCGATTGCCATGTCGCGGGCGACCATGCGCAATATCCGGCAGAACCTGTTCTGGGCGTTTGCCTACAATGCGGCGTTGATCCCGGTCGCGGCAGGTTTGCTGTATCCCTTCAATGGCGTGCTGTTATCGCCCATATTTGCTGCGGGCGCCATGGCACTTTCCAGCGTGTTCGTGATCACCAATGCATTGCGGCTGCGCCGTTTTGCCGTCTGAATGAAGATGATCAGGGAGAATGAAATGAATATCGGAGAAGTGTCGGCTGCCACAGGGGTGAGCGCCAAGATGATTCGCTATTATGAAAAAATCGGCTTGATTCATGCAGTCAACCGCAGCGATGCGGGTTACAGGCAATATACGGCTCAGGACCAGCGCATGCTCGCCTTCATTCGGCGGGCCCGTGAACTGGGATTTTCACTTGAGCGCATCAAAACCCTGATTGGCTTGTGGGAGGATACCTCGCGACACAGTGCTGATGTGCGGCAACTGGCACGCCAGTATATTGGCGAGCTGGACGAAGACATTGCCAAATTGCATTCCATACGAGATGAGCTGGCTTATCTGGCGGACCATTGCCACGGTGACAATCGGCCTGATTGCCCCATTATTGAACGGCTGGCGCAGGGGGGCTGACCTTCGTGTATTCCCCGCGGTGGCCAGGTGTGCTACAGTAAATCTGCAGGTGCATCTGCACCCGGTCTCTGGCTGTTGCGCGATATCAGACCACATTTGTCAGGCGTGAGAGCAAGTCATGGTGCCAGGTCGTAATATAGGCCACGATATCAGGCCGTGACAGCAGTGACAAGCAGGCTCTGTCTTGGATCCACTTGCTTACGGAGGCTCACATGGTCGCCACGACATTCACTACGCCGGACAATCAGGTTCCGGATCTCGAAGACTATAATCTATTCAATTGTGATCCGGCGCTGCGCGAGGCGCTGGATGCTTTCTGTGCTGCGGACGCGAAACAAGCGTGCCAGAGCTATGGCGAGCGCCTGGGCTCAAAGCACGTTTTGCAGCTGGCGCAGCTTGCCAATATAAACGGACCGCAGGCGGCCATTTTTACCCGCACGGGCGAGCGACAGGATGTAGTTACGTTCGATCCCGCCTGGCATTCCCTGTTGGCGATGCTGTTCGATATGGGCGTGCATTCTGCCGCCTGGCAGGACGGTCAGCATGTGCGCCGTGCGGCACTGTTTTATTTGCATGCACAAACCGAAGCCGGCAGCCTGTGTCCGGTCACCATGACTTTTGCCGCAGTTGCGGCATTGCAGGATCAGCCTTTGTTCGGGCAACTGGCGCCGTTGCTGTACAGTCGTGATTATGACGGCGCCAATGCCCCTGTTTCCCAAAAGCGCAGCATGATGATCGGTATGGGCATGACCGAGAGGCAGGGCGGATCCGATGTGCGCAGCAACACCACGCGTGCCGTGGCTATCGATCATTCAGAGTCGGTCTATGAACTGCATGGGCAAAAATGGTTTTTTTCCTCGCCCATGTCGGATGCGCATCTGGTGCTGGCTTATGAGCAGGAGCAACTGAGCTGCTTTTATCTGCCGCGCTGGCGACCGGATGGCAGCAAGAATACGGTGCATATCCAGCGGCTGAAGAGCAAGCTGGGCAACTGTTCCAACGCCAGCGCAGAAGTGGCCTTTGATGGCGCCTGGGCGTTACGGTTAGGCGAGCAGGGGGCAGGCATTCCCACTATCTTGCGCATGGTCAATCAGACGCGGCTCGATTGCGTGCTTGGCAGTGCTGGATTGT
>JBOIGK010000672.1:0-3577 GCA_050742695.1 Advenella sp.
ACATTACATTGGGCGATGACGTGCATATTTCCGGCGCGACCGGTGTCATGTCGGACATCAGCAAGCCTGGGCGCTATACCGGCGTATTCCCGCTGGCAGAGCATACCGTCTGGCAGAAAAACGCTGCTGTCCTGCTGCAGCTTGCCCAATTGCGTCGTCGCTTGCGCGATCTGGAAAAGGCATAATATCCCGTTCGCTGCCGAAGGTTCGCTATTTCCCGGCGAAATTGTCTAATATACCCCCATCCCTATAACCATAGATTTCAATTACAGGATTATTCATGCAAGTAGATATTCAAAGCATTATGGCGCGGCTTCCACATCGCTATCCTATGCTGCTTGTAGATAGAGTCCTGGAAATGGTGCCTGGCAAAAGCATTATTGCCATCAAGAATGTGACCATCAACGAGCCGTTTTTCAATGGACACTTTCCCGGTCGCCCCGTGATGCCGGGCGTGCTGATCATTGAAGCGCTGGCTCAGGCTGCGGCAATATTTTCTTTCGCCGAAGAAGATGGTTCGTGCAAACAGGATATCTCGCGCAAGGCCTACTATCTGGTAGGTGTAGACGGTGCGCGTTTTCGCAAGCCGGTAATTCCGGGAGACCAGCTTCAGCTGGAAGTGACTGCTGACCGCGTCAGCAAAGTCATCTGCAAATACAGTGCACGTGCCACCGTCGATGGGGCAGTTGTAGCTGAAGCTGCGATCATGTGCGCGATTCGTGATCTGGACGAACAATGACCAAACTTATTGATTCCACCGCCATTATTCATGATGGCGCAAAGCTGCATCCCTCTGTAAAGGTGGGCGCATATTCCGTCATCCATGGCAATGTCACGATCGGTGAAGGCAGCGTTGTTGGCGAACATTGCGTCATCGATGGTCTGACGACAATCGGCAAAAACAACGTGTTTTACCGGTTTTGTTCGATCGGTGGCAACCCGCAGGACAAAAAATACTCCGGCGAACAAACGTCGCTGGAAATCGGCGACTGCAACACCATCCGCGAGTTTGTGACCATCAACACCGGCACCACACAGGATGTGGGAACCACGCGCCTGGGTGATGACAACTGGATCATGGCGTACGTGCATATCGCCCATGATTGCCAGATCGGCAGCCATACCATTCTGGCCAATTCCGTGCAGTTGGCCGGCCACATTCATATTGACGACTGGGCCATTGTTGGCGGCAGCTCTGCCGCACATCAATACATTCATATCGGCGCCCATTCCATGACAGGCGGCATGAGCGCCATTCGTCAGGATATTCCCCCGTATATTCTGGGCGCCGGTCAACCCTATCGGCCCGCCGGCATCAATTCCGAAGGGCTCAAGCGTCGCGGCTTCACGCCAGAACAGATTCACGCCATCAAAGACGCCTATAAAATCATTTACATGCGCAAGCTGAGCACTGCTGATGCCGCCGAGGAAATCGTTCGCTATCAGAAGGATCATCCTGATACCGCCAGCGTGCTTGATCCGTTTGTGAGCTTCTTCGAAACAGCCTCGCGTGGCGTTAGCCGGGGATGAGCCTGGTCTTGTCGATGGTGGCGGGCGAACCCTCTGGTGATCTGCTCGCCTCCAGGATCATCCAAGGGGTACGCGCGCGCGATCCGGGTTTGCGGGTCTCCGGAATCGGTGGCCCCGAGATGCAGCAGCAGGGAATGCAACTGCTGTATCCAATGGACGATCTGTCCGTTTTCGGGTACGTGGACGCGCTTAAAAATCTTCCCCGACTTATTCATACGCACTTGCGCTTTCGTTCCTCTGTACTGAAGTTGCGGCCTGACGTCTTTGTTGGCGTTGACGCACCCGATTTCAATCTTCGTCTGGAGCACCATCTGCGCCAGCGTGGCATTCCTACCGTTCATTTTGTAGGCCCGTCCATCTGGGCATGGCGTTACGAACGCATCCACAAGATCCGTGCTGCTGTGTCCCACATGCTGGTGCTGTTTCCCTTTGAGGAAGAAATCTATCGCAAAGAAGGCGTGCCTGTAACCTATGTCGGTCACCCGTTGGCTGCGCAGATTCCAGCGCAGCCCGATAAGCAGCGGGCGCGTCTGCGGTTGGGCATGGACCCGGATGGTGCAGTACTGGCCATTTTGCCCGGTAGCCGGGCCTCGGAAATTGCCGAACTGGCACCGCGTTTTCTGCAAGCGGCGAGCCTGCTGCAAAAAGACGACCCGTCTTTGCGGTTTATTGTACCGCTGGTCAACGAAGCCCGTCAGGCGCAGTTCAATACGATTGCCCAGCGCCATCCAGTGAAGAATCTGCAGTGTTTTCACAGCCGAGTGGCAGATCATCCTATTGCCTGGGATGTAATGGAGGCCTGTGATGCAGCGCTGGTTGCCAGCGGCACGGCGACACTGGAAACGGCCCTGTTTCAGCGGCCCATGGTTATTTCCTATGTGCTCACGCCGCTGATGCGCCGGCTGATGGAATGGAAAGCCGGGCAGGATGGTCCGTCGCTGCCGTGGGTCGGCCTGCCCAATGTATTGCTGCGTGAATTCGCGGTGCCCGAGTTGCTGCAGGAGGCGGCCACGCCCGCCAATCTGGCAACCGCATGCATGCGTGCGCTGACCGACAAGACGTATATTGAACAAACCGAAGCGAAATTTCGCCAGTTGCATCGCGAGCTCAATCGCGATACAGCAAAACTGGCAGCGGAGGCGATCCTTGCGACTGCGAACGACTGACCTTTCCCTGTTTGGCAATCTGCCTTTGCCACGCATGACTGCGGGTATCGATGAGGCGGGCAGGGGGCCGCTGGCCGGAGATGTCTTTGCCGCCGCGGTTATTCTTGATCCCAACCGTCGCATCAACGGGCTGGCCGATTCCAAAACACTGACCGCCGCCAAGCGTGAAAGCCTTGCGCTGCGTATTCGTGACAAAGCCCTTGCCTGGTCCATCGCCAGCGCCAGCGTTGCGGAAATAGACCAATTCAATATTCTGGGTGCAACCATGCTGGCAATGAAACGCGCATTCGAAGGGCTGGCAGTGTCTTACGAGCAACAGCGGGCAGAGCTGGTATTGATTGACGGGAACCAGATCCCCAAGGGGCTGGGTGTGCCATGCCATGCAGTGATCAAGGGCGATGCACTGCACGCCTGCATTTCTGCCGCATCCATATTGGCAAAAACAGCCAGGGATGCCCAACTGCTGCAATTGCACGCGCAGTATCCACAATATGCATTTGACCAGCACAAAGGCTATGGCACTGCGCTGCATCTGGCCCGTCTGAAAGCCCATGGTCCGTGCCCGGTGCACCGCAGTACATTTGCGCCAATCCGTACCCTCATATCGTTACAGACAAACGAGGGCTTTTTGGCGTAAAATCAGGGTTATTCTCTCAACATACATGCGTGTAATTTGTTTGATTGAGCCTTTAATGTCTGTAAACTGGCTTCAGAATGCACCGAAAATCGGTTTTTTCTCCTGAAACGTGTACTAAATAAAACATTGTATTAAATTGACACGTAGCTGAAGTCTATTACAAGTACAATATGCACTGCCTATTTGCGGGGACACCCGACATGAAAATCACATAATGGAAACGAAATTTACCCCTATTGCGCCC
>JBOIGK010000673.1:0-2837 GCA_050742695.1 Advenella sp.
GGCGATACTGCGTGAATAATTGTATTTCATTCGCAGGCGGGGTATTTGACGTTTGGCAAAATAACATCATCAGGGAGAGCGGGATGGACACCATCCAGAATCAATATGAAGCCGTTTATCACTCGGACGAGACAACCCGGTTGCGCCTGGACCTGGCACTGGCCTTACGGGCGGCTGCCTTTCATGATCTTTCGGAGGGCGTGTGCAATCACTTTAGCGCCGAGGTGCCTGCCTGTGCTGACTGGTTCCTGCTGAATCCGCGCGGCTTCCAATGGTCCGAGATACAGGCCGAGGATATTGTCATGGTTGATGCCGATGGCAATAAATTGTGGGGCAAACATGAAATTGAACCCACCGCATTGTTTATTCACGCTGCCGTACATCGGATTGCGCGCAAAAAATGCGTGCTGCATACGCACATGCCTTATGCGACAGCACTGACGTTGACCGAGAACGGCGGGCTGGACCCGCTGCTATCGCAAAATGCGATGCGGTTCTACAACCGTATCGCTGTCGATCGTACCTATAACGGACTTGCGCTGGATCACGCCGAGGGCGAGCGCATTGCACATGCCATGAACGGTGCCGATGTTGCCTTTTTGACAAATCATGGACCGATAGTCTGTGGTGAAAGCGTCGCTTATGCGTACGATGATTTGTACTATCTGGAGCGTGCTGCTCGCGTGGAAGTGCTGGCGCATTCATCGGGCTTGCCGTTAAAGCCGGTGGAGGAACAAAAGGCAGCACTGGCGGCCAGCCAGATACAGCAGGAACGGCTGCAGTCTACGTTGTTCTTTGAATCGCTGCGCCGCTTGCTGTAAGCGCTTGTGGCCGAAGGCGCCAAATCAGGAGGCCGACAGAAAATGCCAAAAGTATTGTCCGGCCTGAATACGACGCCATAAGCGCAGACGCCGCCCGTCACCGGGCGGTTTTATTTGCTTATCCGCCTGCCCAGCCATCCATTGACAAGTTGCGCGATGTCCTGATTGTTGTTATCCATCATCATGACATGTGAATTGCCCCTGATCCCGATCTCGGGCAACGACAGCACCGTCGTGCCAGGGACGGCACCGCAAAACGTCAGGATTTTTTCCCTGAGCAGTTGCCATCTGCTGTCGGTTTCCATGTTGTCGCCAAGCACCATCAGCGTGGGCGTTCGGTAGTCTGCACGGCTGATATCGGGTATGCCTGCCGGCTCGATGGCCACCAATGTCCGGACCAGGTCCGGAAGCCTTGCTGCAAGTTGCAAGGCAAGCGGCCCGGCCTGGGAGTGGCACACGATGCTGGCGCTGCCCAGCCGGCGCAGCAGTGCTTCGAAGGCGGACAGGATGGCTTCGTTGGTGTGGGTCCAGCGCGGGACCATCTGTTTTGCAAACTGGTCAAAGGCGTGCAGTGGAAAGCGTGTATTCGGATATGCCGTTCGTCTTGTCGGATCGCGATCATAACTGTCAGCCCGATCTCCGATACGGAACCTGCTGTAGATATCATTGACTGTCTGGCAGACCGGCTTGTCAGGCCAGATTTGCGGCCAGGGGGCAAACCCCGACCGGCCTCGTTCCACCGCATCGCACACATAAACATCCCAGCCCTGGCCAATGAAATAATTCACCCAGCCCTGGCGCCCATCCGGCGTTGTTTCCCACGCTGCGCCGGTCATGCCGCCGCCATGCCAGAATACAAGCGGCCCCTTGTCGTTGGGATTTTCAGCAAGAAAGTACTGCACGTACATTTGTTCAATCGCATACGTGCCGTTCAGATTGATTCTGACCGGTTCCCCGCCGGCGCTCATCACGCGTTCATATTCCGGTTGATCGCGCAGTTGCACGGTGCGCCCGCCAATATGAAACGAACCCATATCTCTGAGGCTGATTGCGGTTGTTTGCGTCTCTTCGTTCATGTAGCTCTCTTTGTTATGTTCACCGGCACCGTGCGTTGGAATGGCCGCAGGCCTACTTGGCCGTGATATTGTTTTCTTTGATCAACGTGGCAATCTTGCTGGTTTCAGATGTGATGAAGTCGGCGAGCGCCTGCGAGGTGCCGCCGGCAATATCGACACCCAGGTCGGTGAATTTCTTCTGGATTTCGGGATCTTTGAATGCGGCATTGAAGGCGGCATTTAACTTGCTTATGTTTTCCGGTGGCGTGCCGGCAGGGGCCAGCAGGCCAAACCAGGGCGTAATCAACATATTTGGGTAGCCTGCCTGGGCAAACGTGGGCACATCAGGGATGGCGGCAGAGCGTTCCTTGCTGGCCACGGCAAGCGCATTCAGGCGACCGGCCTTGATGCTTGCCAGTGAAGCGGGCAGGTTGTCGAAATACATGTCGACCTGGCCGCCCAACAGATCGCCGGCTACCTGGCCCGCTCCCTTATAGGGGATGTGAGCGATCTGGATACCGGCCTCGCGCTTGAGCATCTCAATGCCAATATGGGCAGAGCCGCCAACGCCCGATGATGCAGCATTGATTTTGCCGGGATGCGCCTTGGCATAGCTTACGAACTCCTGCACGCTTTTTGCAGGTATGTTTTTGGGATTGGTCACCAGCACGCTGGGAACGGTGCCGACCATAACGACGGGCGCAAATTGCGTTTCGATATTATAAGGCGCCGGTTTATACAGAGATGGTGCAACCGCACAGCCATAGGCGCACATCACAAGTGTGTATCCGTCGTTTTTTGATCGGGCCGCTGCCTGTATACCTATAGACCCGCCGGCGCCTGCCTTATTCTCCACAACAATGGTCTGTTTAAGTTGTGCTGACGCTTTCTCGCCCATGATGCGGGCAAGAATGTCGGGCGTACCTCCCGCAGGGAAGGGGACGATGATGGTAATGGTGCG
>JBOIGK010000674.1:0-3976 GCA_050742695.1 Advenella sp.
AGGTACACAAGGCCTGACGCTATACACCCGGGTTGGAAACGGATTGATCGTTGTCATCAGCCTGTTGGGTTTGATCATTGGTTTTATAAAAAAACGACGCACACGCGCTGCAGGATCCGGCACGTCCTGACGTCGTGCCCGGTAGCGGTAAGCAGGTGTGGCGATTGTTAGACGACGGCACCCAGGACCAACATCCCGTGCAACCAGCCTGCTTAATGGAAATTGCGGCTGCGCGTCTGCAATTGACCCAGCAAATGCGTCAAATTGACCAGCCGCTCCACAATCACATGTTGTACGCCGTTGGCTGACTGCCAGCGTCCGTAGGCACCCATCAGACGGGAAGTGAGCAGCTCCTTGCGCTGACGTTCTACCAACGCTGGCCGCACCAGCAGATTGATCTGCCCACATTCATCTTCCAGCGTCACAAAAACGACTCCCTTGGCCGTACCAGGACGCTGCCTGACCGTGACAATGCCGGCCGCACGCACCAGGCGCCGATCGGGTTGTTCCTGCAAGACCGCAGAAGAGGAAAACCGCATCTTGCTCAATGTATCACGCAATAATTCCAGGGGATGACGCCCCAGCGTCAGGCCCAGCGAATCATAATCGGCCACCATCGACTGCCCTTCCGTGAGCAGCGTCAATTGCGGACTCACCGTTTCATACACAGGCGCCTCCCGCAGAATATCTTTATCGGGCACGCTGACAACCGCATCCCACAAGGCAGCCCTGCGATGACCGGCCAGGCTCTCCAGCGCATTGCCGGCAGCCAGCGCATTCAGGTCATGCCGGCTCAGGTCTGCGCGTCGCGCCAGATCGGCAACAGACTCAAAGGGAGCCTGGGCACGCGCCTGTACGATCCGTTGCGCCGCCGCCTCTTGCATTCCTTTAAGCTGGTTCAACCCAAGCCTGACCTCCGGCTTGGGTTTGGACTGGGGCTGGCTGGAAAGACAATCAGAAATGTGTTCGGCGTGTTCTATCGCCAGTTCTGCAGTAGCTGTGTCTGCGGACTGGGCAGCGGTAAACTCCAGCGTTGCTTCCCAGTTACTGACCTGTACATCGACAGGCAGTATCTCTACCTTGTGCCGTTTGGCGTCCTGGATCAGCGTTGAAGCACTGTAAAACCCCATGGGCAGGCTGTTGAGCAGCGCGGCCAAAAAGGCCTGAGGCTCATGGCATTTGAGCCAACTGCTGGTATAGGCCAACAGTGCAAAGCTGGCGGCATGGCTTTCTGGAAAGCCGTACTCGCCAAACCCCTGGATCTGGCGGAAAATCTGCTCGGCAAACTCCCTTTTATAGCCTTTGCTCAACATGCCGTCGACAATTTTATTGTAGAATTTTTCCAGCCCCCCTTTGCGCTTCCAGGCAGCCATGGAGCGTCGCAAATCATCGGCTTCCCCTCCGGTAAAGCCCGCCGCCTTCATGGCAATCTGCATCACCTGTTCCTGAAAAATCGGCACACCCAGTGTGCGCTCCAGCGCCGACTCGACCTCCTTGCTTGGATAGCTTATCTCTTCGAGCCCCTGGCGTCGCCGCAGATAGGGATGCACCATTCCCCCCTGTATCGGACCGGGACGAATAATGGAAACCTCGATGACCAGATCGTAATAACAACGTGGCCGCAAGCGCGGCAGCATGGTCATTTGCGCACGCGATTCTATCTGGAATACACCGATGGTGTCGGCTTTGCAGATCATATCGTAAGTCTTGGAATCTTCCAGGGGGATGTCCTGTATTCGAACAAATGGCCTGCCGTATCGCAATGCCACAAACTCCAGCGCCCGGCGAATGACACTGAGCATGCCCAGCGCCAGCACATCAACCTTGAGAATACCCAGGGCATCCAGATCATCCTTGTCCCACTGCACCACACTACGGTTTTCCATGGCTGCATTTTCGATGGGCACCAGCCGGCACAACGGGCCGTGCGACATGACAAAGCCACCGGGATGCTGCGAAAGATGACGCGGAAAGCCCATGATTTTTTCTGCCAGATAAACCCATTGCATGGCAACAGACGAAGTCGGGTCCAGACCGCTCTCCTGCATGCGCGCCATCAGATTGGCACGGCCATCCCAGTAATGATAGGAACGCGCCACCGCCTCGATAATGATGGGATCGACGCCTAACGCCTTGCCCGTATCGCGCAACACACTCTTGACCCGATAGGTGATTACCACAGCAGTCAGCGCGGCGCGATCCCGGCCATATTTTTCATAAATATACTGGATGACTTCTTCGCGACGCTGATGCTCGAAATCGACGTCGATATCGGGCGGCTCATTGCGCTCCTTGCTGATAAAACGCTCGAACAGATTATTTCCCAGCACAGGATTGACTTCGGTAATACCCAGACAATAGCAAACAGCGCTATTGGCCGCCGACCCCCTGCCCTGGCATAAAATGCCCTGGGCGCGGGCAAATTTCACAATGTCGTAGACCGTCAGGAAATAGGCTTCGTATTCCAGTTCGGCAATAAGCTGCAACTCATATTCCAGCTGGCGTGTGACGCTGTCAGGTATTTCATCCCTGAAACGATGCTGCGCCCCCGAATAGGTTTGCTGACGTAGATAATCTGTCGGGCTCAGGTTTTCAGGACAGATACCGCCAGGGTATTCATATTTGAGCTCTTTCAGATTGAACTGACATTGAAGCATCACCTCGAGGGTTTGCTCCAGGGCAGCGGGCGGATAGAGATTGGCCAGTGTCACCAACTGCCGCAAATGGCGCTCGGCATTGGCCGCGCGCGCAAAGCCGCACTCCTGCACACTTTTGCCTAGTCGGATCGCAGCCAGTGTGTCATGCACGGGTTTGCGTGAACGCACATGCATCTGCACCTGTCCGGTTGCCACCAACGGCACCCCGGTGGCCTCTGAGATCGCCATGAGCCTGCTCTTGTGAGCCGCATCCTGACCCTGGTGCAACAGCGTGAGCGCCAGCCAGCAACGCCCGGAAAATGCCTGTGCAACCCATTGTGCCTGGACCAGCATGTGCTCATAGGATGCGCCATACTCGGGCACCAGCAGCCCCAGACACTCCGGCAGGTTCTGCAAATGGGTCAGAGAAGGATCGACAGGACTGGTAATGTCGCTGGTCGTCAAATAATAATTGCCCTTGGTGGCACGCCGTCGCCCCAGGGTAATGAATTCGCACAAATTGCCATAGCCCTGACGGGTTTGCGCAAGCACGATCAGTTTCAGGTCGGGTGAATGTTCACCTGTATGTAGAGAAAAAAACGAACCCACAATTAGTTTCAAAGGCAGGCGCAATGGCGTTTCGGCGGATGGTACTGTCGATAGCGCCGACCCCGCCGATAACGATGACGATCCCAACGCCGATGGCGATCCAGCGGACGCAACGGATGAATTGGATACGGCGGATGATGGCGTCTGCGACAGCTGCGATAACCACGCTGGCAAAGACGGCAGTGATGGCGCGGCCTGCGCCGCATCGGCTTGCCCCGGCACGTAGCCTGCCTTTTCCAATGCGTTCTTTTTCCTGCGTTCCGCTTCTTCCAGGATGGGCTTGTTCAGTCTTTCTACTTCCGCGTGGGCGCGCACCACGCCTGCCACGGAACATTCATCTGTCATGGCCAATGCCATATAATTGAGCTCGAACGCCTGCTGTACCAGCTCTTCGGGATGAGACGCGCCCTGCAGAAAACTGTAATTGCTCTGGCAATACAGTTCGGCATAGCGGGGCAGCGCGTATGAAGAAAAAGAAGGCGTCGTCATGACCTGGTCCTGTTACCCGAAAACCCCGTGCAGAAACCAGCTCCAGTGACCATAGCGCTCACGAAACAGCCAGTAGCGTACGCCGGTATTGTCTTCTGCAACAAAATAGTCTCTGAGCGCCCACCCTTCCCACCAGCCATCCTCGATTCTTTCGGGACCCTGCACATTACGTAATGGTGACCCATACCAGGGACGATGATTGCGCACAGACAGGAGCAGCGGTTTTTCCAGCAACCAGCAAG
>JBOIGK010000675.1:0-2654 GCA_050742695.1 Advenella sp.
GTAAACGATATCAGGCATTGCGCTCGCTGCAACTCATTTTCCCAGAATGACATCTGTGAAACTTGTCTGAATCCGAAGCGTAATGCCGCCCAGCTGTGCATTGTAGAGACGCCGGCTGATCAAAATATGATAGAGGCCAGTCATGGATATCAGGGTCTGTATTATGTGCTCATGGGTAGAATTGCGCCTCTTGAGGGCGTGGGACCGGCCCAGCTGAATTTCGAAAGACTGCTCAGGCGAGCAATGGATGGCACGGTCACGGAAGTGATTCTGGCGACCAATTTCACGGCAGAAGGGGAGACCACTGCGCATTATCTGACCGAAATTCTGCGTGAAAAAGGCCTGCAGGTCTCACGTATTGCGCGCGGCATACCCACTGGCAGCGAACTGGAATATGTTGATGCCGGCACCATTGCCTGGGCATTTATGGAGCGGCGCGGCGCGCAATAACCGGCGCGGCAAAGGCGATACGTTACCGCCCTTGCCATAAAATACGACGCGCTGCCCTTTATCCTTTTTTGCGAGACGCTTCGATCAATGTATCCAGACCGATCGCATCTGCCACAAAGGTGCGTATGCCTTCGCTGAGCTTTTCCGTGGCCATCGCATCTTCATTGAGCAGGAAGCGGAAGTTCTTTTCTTCCGGCGCAATGGAGTCGATATTGGCTTTGGCTGCCATTGATTCATGCAGGTGCGCCGTGACGCTGCCGTCGGTGGCGGCCAGTTCGCCCAGCAGCTCCGGACTGATGGTTAGCAGGTCGCAGCCGGCCAGCGCCAGTACCTGACCTACATTGCGAAAGCTCGCGCCCATGATCTCGGTTTTGATGCCATGGCGACGATAGTACTGATATATCCGGGTGACCGATTGCACGCCCGGGTCGTTGGTTCCACTGTTGTTCGCTTCTACCCAACTGCTGCCTGCCGCTTTTTTATGCCAATCGTAAATACGACCGACAAAGGGTGAAATCAGCGTCACCCCGGCGTCGGCGCAGACCACCGCCTGGATCAGGGAGAACAGCAGTGTCATATTGCAGGCAATCCCTTCTTTTTGCAGGATGCGCGCGGCTGCAATGCCTTCCCAGGTCGATGCGATCTTGATCAACACACGCTTGCGATCCACGCCCGCTTGGTCGTACAGCTCAATAATGCGGCGCGCTCGGGCTACCGTACCTTCCGTGTCGAACGACAGGCGCGCATCCACTTCCGTGGACACCCGCCCTGGCACGATCTCAAGAATCCGTCTGCCGAATTCAACCAGAATATGGTCCAGAGTATCTGCGGGTGTTGCCCCGGGATACCGGGCCAGCGTGTCCTGCAGAATCGGACGGTAAGCGTCCTTGGACAGGGCTTTGAGGATCAGTGAAGGGTTGGTGGTTGCATCGGTGGGCTTGTGCTCACGCATGCTTTCAAAGTCACCCGTATCGGCAACCACAGTTGTGAATTTTCTGAGTTGGTCAAGTTGATTCATGTGGGATGTTTCCTGCACGGCCAGTGGTAACATATTTGCCGTTTCCTGCAAACCATTGCTTCTTTCCGGCCCGATGAAAAATTGTAAATTAACAGTTGATTATTTCAAAATCTTACGGATACGTGTATATTACCCGCAATATACAGGCAAGATTCGAATACCGCTCGCCTGACACACATTGTCATCTGATTTGGCCGGAAAAAGCCGGCGGTGGGTACCCTGCGCTGACGGTGTCCATAGCTTCGCACCGCAAGCGACGCGGATACAAACGCGCTTGAAAATATTGTAAATGTGATTATTATGACGGCTTGAGTCGTCCAGTTTTTTTACTCCATTCAAAACTGTACAGGAAAGGGTTAAGGGCAGAATGCTTGTCAAGTGGTGCAGGGCAATATTGCTGACGGGGCTCGCTGTGATGTCAGGTACGTATCTACCAGTCGCATCCAGCCAGATAATCTCGTTCGCAAATCCCTTCGTCGGGGTCGGTTCCGCACAACAGGAAATTTCCCTGAATCCCTGTCTGCCTGAAACTGAAGTTCGCAATCAATTTGGCGCCAGTGCGGTCCTGCAATTACAGCAGGTGGTAAAGCAGTGGCCGGCCAATTTGTGCAAGGATTCAACCATTGCCCGCAATCTGGCCGACTGGCTTTACAACAGTTCGGCGCTGCTTGCCAAAACCGACAGGCCGCTGGTTATGGCGGACATTATCCGCAACCGTAACCGGACGCTGCTTGCTTGCCGCGACCTTAGATGCCTGCGCGATAAACTGCCCGCCATGGTTGATTGGGCCAAAACCAACCTTGATCGCACGCCAGTCTATGGAATAGAAGACCAGCCCATTAGCGTCGAAGGCGCCTTGCTGTCGCTGCCCAGGCTGTCTCTGCGCGGCCTGGATCTGCCGTTGCCCGGCCAGCAAAAATTTTGTGGGGGCGGCGGTATTGATGACCTAGATTTTTTCAGCACTAATCTGAAAGTATCGGGCAAGGCTTACGTGCTGGTCAAATGCACGGCGGACAGCGGTGAGCGTAAAAGCTGGATCCTGGAAAACGACGGTGGCAAGGACTGGCGTGCCGTGGTGGATCTGCGTGCCAGTTCCAAGCAGATCGGCAACTTGCGTCGTAATAACCATCCCATCATTTTCAGTTATCTGGAAGAGAGCCGCGGTACGCGGGTGCGTATCCTGAGC
>JBOIGK010000676.1:0-6448 GCA_050742695.1 Advenella sp.
GTCCTGTACCAATTCAATGCCAAGAAACAAGCCACGGCCACGAATATCGCCTATATAGTCGGTGTGACCAATCGCCTGTTCCAGGCCTTGCCGCAAGTAGTTGCCCTGCTCACATACTTGCGTCAGCAAGTTTTCGGTGTGAATCACCTGTTGCACTGCCAGTGCTGCAGCACACGCGGTCGAATGTCCCAAATAGGTATGACCATGCTGAAAGAGACCGCTGCCCTTGCGCAGCGGATCAATAATTTTATCGCTCGCCAGAAATGCGCCTATAGGCTGATAGCCTCCCCCCAGGCCTTTTGCTATCGTTAGCAGGTCTGGCACCACCTGCTCCTGTTCGACTGCATAAAGCGTCCCGGTTCTGCCCATACCACACATGATTTCGTCTGCAATATACAAAATGCCATGGCGATCACAGATCTCGCGTATTCCCTTGAAATACCCCGGCGTCGGCGGCAGGGCGCCTGCGGTCGCACCAACTAGCGTTTCTGCACAAAAGCCGATAATGTTCTCCGGCCCAACCTGCGCTATGGTGGACTCCAGCTCCTGCAGTAGCCGGTGGGTGTACTGTTGCTGGCTTTCTTCGGGCTTGCGATCGCGGTACTCGTAGCAAGGCGCCACTCTGGCCACATCCATCAACAACGGCGCAAACTGTTTTCTGCGCCATTCATTCCCGCCCACAGCCAGGGCGCCCAGCGTATTGCCGTGATAACTCTGGCGACGGGCAATGAACACCGTGCGTTGCGGCTGGCCGATTTCTACAAAATATTGTCTTGCAAGCTTGAGCGCAGCTTCGACGGCTTCCGAGCCGCCGGATACAAAATAAACATTATTGAGCCCATCCGGCGCATGTTCGACCAAATGATCTGCCAACTGCTCTGAGGGCTGTGAAGTAAAAAAACTGGTATGGGCGTAAGCCAGCTTGTCGATCTGCCGGTGCATCGCCTCAAGTACGGCCGGATGTCCATGTCCCAGACACGACACTGCCGCGCCGCCGCAAGCGTCCAGGTACGCCTTGCCGGCACGGTCAAAAATATACATTCCCTTTGCATGCGTTGCTACGGGTGGATCAGCGTGAAAACTGCGATGAATAATATGTGTCATGGTGTTTAATACGATTGTGATACGATGAATATGATTAAACGGATCGAGAGCGGTTTGTCGCTGTCTGTCTGCGTACTCGGGAACCCGTGTTGCCGGCAAGACGTCGTCCCTGCAACAGCCAGACCAGACCAATCAGAAGAAATCCTGGAATATAGAACCAGTACTGGCTGGGTCGATCGCTGGGCACTTTGATCCCAGCGATATCAAACCCTTCCTCGACCCCTGCCTTGCGTGCAGTGCTGCCAAAGCGTACCGCCATGACCTGCACCCTGTCACCAAGCTGCGTTAACTGCAAGCCCGTGGACGCCACTCGCTGGCGGCCATCGGGATTGGCAGCACCCAGATTAACGCCAACCGTCTTGGTTTTTTCCTCGCCTTCCAGCGTTATTCCCTGGATAGTCATATTCAAGGTAGCGCCGTCAGGCAGTTTCCCGGCGGTTGCAAATACCTGGCTACCCGGAACCGTTTTATATTGGGGTGCGATCAAATCCATGAAAAAATCGGGACGAAACAAAAAGGCCACGCCTGCCAGCATGAGCGCCAATTCCCATGGCCTGCACTTGACTCGAAACCAGTTCATGGTGACAGCCGCAAACGCCAGCATGGCGACCAGCGACGCCATGCACACCAGCGCCAACTCAAACCAGTTGTGGATGTTTAACAGCAGCAGTTGCGGATTGAAAATCCATATAAACGGCAGGATGACGGTTCTCATGGCGTACAACGCGCCCTGGATGCCCGTGGCAATAGGGCTGGCCCCTGAAATGGCGGAGGCAGCAAAGGTCGCCAGCCCCACAGGGGGCGTAATATCACCCATAATCCCGTAATAGAAAACAAACAAATGCACCGCAATCAAAGGAATAATGACACCACTTTGTGCGCCCAATTCGACCACGACCGGCGCCATCAGCGTTGCCACCAATACGTAATTGGCAGTCGTTGGCACCCCAAGACCCAGTACCAGGCAGACAAACGCCACAAACAGCAGCGTCATCATAAGACTGCCTTGCGATACGAATTCGATGAATTCGGTCATTCGCAGACCCATGCCGGTAAGCGTAATGCCGCCTACAATAATTCCAGCCGTGGCCGTCGCAATTGCCACGCCTATCATATTGCGTGCGCCGCCCTCCAGTCCGATGACGGCTTCCAGCAATCCTCGCCTGAGTTCGCCAGCAATATTTCCGGTATGTCTGAACATGGCAATAAGCGCATGCTGCGTTACCATCAGCGCAAGCAGCACCGCTACCGCCCAGAACGCCGCCAGGGCAGGCGACAACTCCTGGACCATCAGTGCCCATATCAACGTACCGATCGGCAGCAGAAAATGCAAGCCAGCCTTGACGGTAGGCCAGGTGTACAGCGCCTTGGGGTTTTTGACATCAATATCCCCCGGTAAATCAGGTTCGGCCGCAGCCAGGTAGACGCACAAAACGTAAATGACACCCATGACAAATGCAATAAGCAGCCCGGCAGCCTCGCCCAGCATGGATTCAATAAATGCCAATGCATAATAGATCAGGCACGATACGATGATGGTCCCGAAAACGCCCATGGCCCACCGTATGGCTTTGATCCGCGCGGGCATCTTTTCACGGATGAGAATGGGGGCCATACCCAGCTTGAAGGCCTCCAGACGCACGATATAAAACAACCCGATATAGGACAGCAGCGCCGGCAATATTGCCGCCCGGCATACTTCGGAGTATGGGATACCAACATACTCGACCATCAGAAATGCAGCAGCGCCCATCACGGGTGGCATGATCTGTCCACCGACCGACGACATGGTTTCGATCGCCCCCGCCTTGACTGCGCCATATCCTGATTTTTTCATCAGAGGAATGGTGAAAATGCCACCGGATACCACATTGGACACAGACGATCCGGAAATCAGCCCGTTCAGCCCCGACGAGACCACAGCCACCACGGCAGGTCCGCCACGCATATGGCCCAGGGCTGCAAAACTGACCTGCATCATATAGTTGCCGCCGCCAGCACGATCAAGCAGAGAGCCAAAGAGCACATAGACAAAGATGGTACTGGCCGATACACCCAGTGCCACCCCATACACGCCTTCGGTACTGAGCCACATATGTGATAGCAGGCGGGTGAACGATACGCCTTTGTGTGCCAGAAGATCGGGCAGGTAGGGGCCGTACAGGCTATAGAGCATGAACAGTACGGCCAGTATGGCCATAGGCCAACCTACCGCACGACGTGTAGCTTCCAGCAACAGAACAATACCGATTGATGCTGTCACGATATCGAGCGTGGTGGGCTGCCCGGGCCTGTCGGCCAGGCTGGCATAGAACAAATAGATGTAAGCGCCGGCAAATGCCGCCACCAATGCCAGCAGCCAGTCATATAGCGGCACGCGTGAGCGTGGCGCCGAACGGTAAGCGGGCCAGACCAGAAAAGTGAGAAATAGCCCCAATCCCAAATGCACCGAGCGCAGTTCGGTATCATTCATGATTCCCCAGCCCACCGAAAACGGCAAAGGTGAAGCTTGCCACAATTGAAATACAGACCAGAATACCGCAACTGTGAAAATCAGTTTCGCGCTAAACCCCGACGGTGTCCTGCCTCCGGTATCACTTTCATTGACCAGTTGCTGCAACTGGTCTGGGGGTGCCTCGGGCTGATTCGACATACGCCGTCCAAAAAATGTTGAAAAATCTGGCCTATTCTGACCAGGACGCGACCGTCTGGCTGTACCCGTCTGGTTTACTTTACCCAGCCCTTTTCACGGTAATATTTGAGGGCACCCTCATGCAGCGGCGCAGTCAACCCGGTCCGAACCATTTGCTGAGGATCCAGATTGGCAAAAGCCGGATGCAGCTTTCTGAAGCTGTCGAAGTTGTCGAAGACCTGTTTCACTACTGCATATACTGTCGCGTCTGGCGTTTTAGCACTGGCAACAAACGTCGCCAATACACCATATGTCTTCACGTCCTGGGGATTGTTTGGATAGGTATCGCCCGGAATCGTCGCCTTGGCGTAATAGCTATTGGCCTCAACCAATTTATCGATTTCAGGCCCCTGTACTGAGATCAGCTTGGCCTGGCACGCTGTCGTAGGATCCTGGATATTGGCTGACGGATGTCCCACCGTATAAAGGAAACCATCGATTTTGCCGTCGCACAGTGCCGCCCCCTGTTCGTCGGCCTTGAGTTCGGACACCAGCGAAAAATCACTGTTTTTCATTCCCAGGGCCTTCATCAACTCTGACGATGCCGTTCTCTGCCCAGATCCTGGATTTCCGATATTGAACCGCTTGCCTTTCAAATCCCGCAAGCTGCTCGCATTGATATTTTTGCCGACAACGATCGTTACCGGTTCAGCATGCAGAGAGAATAGCGAGCGCAAATCCTTATCAGGCCCGGCATCCTTAAACTGCGCGACGCCTCTGTATGCATTGTTCTGAACATCCGATTGCGCAATACCCAGGTCCAGTTCACCAGCCCGCAATGTATTCACATTGAACACAGAGCCGCCTGTAGATTCCACGGAGCAGCGCAGCCCATGGGCATCGCGATCCTTATTGACTAGCCTGCAAATGGCACCACCCGCTGCGTAATAAACACCGGTTACCCCTCCTGTCCCGATTGTCACGAATTTTTGCTCCGCGAAAGCCGTAGAAGCCATGGCAGCCGTGACAGCGGCCAGCGCAATACCAAATGTACACACAGAACGCATTCTCTTCTCCTGAAGATTCAGATAGGAACGATGTGATCCGGCCATATTGGCATAGCCGCATGCCTAACCATACCGAATCGTATGTTGCACAATAGCAAATATAGATACATTCGTATCAATAATAAAATTAATGAAACGATTGATCCATAATCGGAAACCCTTAAAAGGGTAAGAATTTGACTAAGCGTTTGAGCCAGTGAATAGGATTTATTATTTATTGGTGGCGAAGATGGGTTGAAACGGGACGCTAAGGCGCTTTGATATATCCGCCCAGCTCAACCAATTGCTGCTCGCTGCGATCAAGATTGGCCACAGCCTTGCTGCCGCCCTCGGCCACCATGATTCCAAGCAGTGCTTCAGCAAGGGAAACCGCAGAGGTAACAGATGGAAAGAATGAGGGACTATCGATGGAAAACAGGATCGTGTGGTCCGCCGCCAGAGCCAGCGGCGAGGCGTCGCTGTCGGTCATTGCAAGCAAGCCGGCGCCACGACGTTTGACGTGTTCAATAATAGCCAGCATCTCACTGGAGTAAGGAGAGAAGCTGATGACGACTACAACGTCACCCTTGCCTATCGGACGCAACTGCATTTCCAGACCGATGTTCTGACCGTCGATCAGTTGCACCGAATTGCGAAACAGACGGTAGCCGTATACCAGTGTATAAGCGACCGGAAGGCTGGCGCGGAACCCTGCAACATAGACTGTCTGAGACTGCTGCAGCAGTTTGGCTGCCCGGTGCAGCGCTTCGCTGCAATATTTTTCGGTGTACTCAAGATTGGCTACCTGGGCCGTGATGAGCTCTTTTAGCCAGGTTTCGTGGGTGCTTTTTTTTGTCAATGACCGCGCACGGCTTCCATAGCTCTCGCTGCTTAGGCCGAGGTCCCGGGTGAAGGCCCCTTTAAGCTCGCCCCATCCCTTATACCCCAGCGACTGCGCCAGTCTGACCAATGTCGCCGGCTGCGCGCCCGCTTTGGTCGCTACCGCCCTCATGGAAAGCACAACAACCTCATTCGGATGATCAACCAGAAACCTTGCGGCCTTTTGTAATGCAGGGCTGAGCATTTCAAATTGATTTAGAATCTGTGTCCGTGCCCTCATCCTGTTTCTCCGAAGCGACGCTACAAAGTGTCTATTGAATCATATGTTTCAAGCGCGCTGCAAATCTGGCGGCAAGCAGCGGACAATTCAATCTACAGGCTACGGTTATAGCGCTCGGGGATCAGCTGTGCCGCCTGCGTCCCTGTTCATTACGTTTTATATTCCAGTCGCCTGATCAGCACATACGCAACAATCGCCCCCGCTCCCAAAACAATGGTGATTGCCAGCGCCCACTGAATACCGATATTGATCATTCCGAATGCCAGGGCGAAAGGGGCGACGGCGGAAACGGTCAAACGCGCGGACGTGATTTTTCCCTGCAATCTGCCGTAGCCCTGGCTGCCAAAAAGCACCAGTGGCAAGGTGCCTGCAACGATGCTGAACAAGCCGTTGCCCAGGCCGAATAAAATTGCAAAAATGATCGCGCCAGCGACACTGGGCGCAGTGCTGTTGAGCACGGCAATGGCGGTACACATAAGCGCAGAAGCAACGGTGGCAAGCGTCACTGGCGACAGATTGCCGCCAAAGACCATATTGGTGAGCCGA
>JBOIGK010000677.1:0-6977 GCA_050742695.1 Advenella sp.
GTATAGCGTACTCCCTTGTGCGCTCGCCCATAAAAAGGCCCTATATGCGAAATTTTGCTGCAAAGCAAAATCAGCGTGAAATGCGCTGGCGCAAACCCGGACAGGTCCGGGCAAGGCAAAAAAAACCACGGAGCAGCGGCAATCCGCAGTCTCCGTGGAAAAGGTTGGTAAACAGCACGCGTTCAAATCACAACGCGGTATTCATTTGACAACGCGATATGCTTTTAAACCGCGGCGCGCAATGCCTGAGCGGCATTAACCATCTCAATCAGCGCGCTGCGCGTCTCGGGCCACTGACGGGTTTTCAGCCCGCAATCGGGATTGACCCACAGTTGCTTGCGATTTAAGCGACCGGCCGCCTTGTTCATTAACTGGATCATCCACTCCCGATCCGGGACGTTGGGTGAGTGAATATCATAAACGCCGGGTCCGATATCGTTTGGATAGTTGAAGCGTTCAAATGCTTCGAGTAGCTCCATGTTCGAACGGGAGGTTTCAATCGTAATCACATCGGCATCCATTGCGGCAATGGACTCGATAATGTCGTTAAACTCCGAGTAACACATATGCGTGTGGATCTGCGTTGTGTCCTGCACACCCGAGGTGCTGACCTTGAAGCAATCGACCGCCCAGTCCAGATAGGCTTGCCAGTCCGCCTTGCGCAGCGGCAGTCCTTCGCGAAAAGCCGGTTCGTCAATCTGAATGACCCGGATACCGGCTTTTTCCAGATCCTGAACCTCGTCGCGCAGTGCCAGCGCCAATTGCAGGCACGTTGCCTGGCGTGGCTGGTCGTCACGCACAAAGGACCATTGCAGCACCGTGACCGGTCCGGTCAGCATCCCTTTCATGGGTTTGTCGGTCAGCGACTGGGCAAAGGCGGTCCACTCTACCGTCATTGGAATCAGGCGAGCAACATCCCCGTATATGATGGGTGGCTTAACGCAACGGGAACCGTAGCTCTGCACCCAGCCATTCTGCGTGAATGCGAAACCGGCCAGCAGCTCTCCGAAATACTCCACCATGTCGTTGCGCTCGGGTTCCCCGTGAACCAGGACATCCAGGCCGGCTTCTTCCTGGAATCTGACCACTTCGCGAATTTCCTGGCGAATGGCCTCTTCATATTTGGTATCGCTCAGGGCGCCAGCCTTCCAGTCGCGGCGAACTTTGCGGATTTCCGGCGTTTGCGGAAAGGAACCAATGGTGGTTGTGGGAAAATCTGGCAGGCCAAGCGCCTCACGCTGCCCTCTGATGCGCTCGGCAAAGGGGGCACGCTCGCGCGCAACCGACGCAGCACCAGCCACACGTTCGGTAACAGCCGGGTTATGAATCCTGCGCGACACTTTGCGGTCAGCCAGCGCAGCACGCTGCCGGGCAAGCGCAGCATCCTGCGCTTCGGTAACCGTGCCGTTCACTAACGCAGCCAGCAGGCTCACTTCGTCAAGCTTTTGCACAGCAAAAGACAACCAGCTTTTTATTTCATCGTCCAGTTTGGTTTCCTCGGCCAGGTCTACCGGCACATGCAGCAGCGATGACGCCGGTGCCAGCCACAGCCGTTCGCCCAGTTGCGCCAGAGCCGGACCGACCAAAGCGGCGGCCTGATCCAGATCGGTGCGCCATACATCCCGGCCACTGATGACACCCGCTGACAGCACGCGATCGGCCGGCCAGGCAGGCAGCACGCGGGCCAGTTGCTGCGGACCGCGAACCAGATCAAAGTGCACTCCTGCCACAGCGAGCGAGGATACAAGTTCCGTATTGTCCGCAACATCACCAAAATAGGTTGCCAGCAAAATGTTCACCGGCGTTGTGGCCAGCGCTGCATATACCTGCCGGTAAGCATCTTGCCAGGCCGGCGGCAGATCCAGCACCAGCGCCGACTCATCAACCTGCACCCACTGCACGCCCAGTTCCGCCAAACGTGTCAGCACCTGCTTATATACCTGAAGAAGCTGCGGAACCAGCGCCAGTTTGCGCTCATCTTCTGCACTCGAGAACGACTCGCCCTTGCTCAGCCACAGATAAGTCAGCAGGCCGGGAATGACGGGCTTGGCCTTGTAGCCCGATGCCTGAGCCTGGGCAACTTGGTCAAACAGGCTCGAGCGCGCCAGGTAAAATGCCTGGTCGGCAGCCAGCTCCGGAACAATGTAGTGGTAATTGGTATCGAACCATTTGGTCATTTCACATGCGGCTGCCGGTTCACCGCTGGGGGCACGGCCACGCGCCATCCTGAACAGCGTATCCAGATCGACCGGTGCATTCTTCGGATGGTTAAAGCGCGGCGGCACGACGCCCAGCGTGGTTGACCATTCAAGAATATGGTCATACCAGGCGAAATCGCCAACCGTCACGAACGCATTGCCCGCAGCTTGCTGGATTGCCCAGTGACGCTCGCGCAACTGCTTGCCCGTCTCGATCAATTCCTCTTCGGTCGACTGCCCCGCCCAATACGCCTCCAACGCTTTTTTCAATTCCCGTTTTACGCCGATGCGCGGAAAACCCAGATTGTGTGTCAATGCCATATGTAATCTCTATTTTCAATAATATTTAACAGCCACTTCCAATTCCAGTTCCGGAATGAAGCGGCCTCGCATGAGCGCTGATTAAGTCAGTAGGCAGATTGTGCCGCGCCTGGAAAATGAAGACAGTTCAAATTCATTAATGTAATATTAGAAAAATTCATACTTATAGATAGCTGTTTGATTTTTAACGTTATTTCGCAGGTCGATATGCTTATAAGCAATGAAGACACGGCGAAAGGCGCTGTATCGATGCTTTCTTGATACCATTCAGGTATAAATGAAAAATTCTCACGCAAGCAATAATTACCATGATTGAAATTAAACATCTTGAAACGCTGACGGCTATCCGTGAAGCAGGCAACCTGCAGGATGCCGCCGAACGCCTGTCGGTGACGCAATCGGCGCTCTCGCACCAGATCCGTGAACTGGAAAGCCGGCTCAATCTGAGTCTGCTGAATCGCCGCACGCGCCCCGCCCGCTTTACCACTGCCGCATTGCGCCTGTTAACGCTGGCCGACGACGTCCTGCCTCGTATACGCAGCGCCGAGCGCGAAATGCAGAAGCTGGCATCGGGCAGCACGGGTCGCCTGTATCTGGCCATTGACTGCCATTCCTGCTTCCAATGGCTGATGCCCACGCTGGATGCGTTTCGGTTACAGTGGCAGGACATTTCACTGGATCTGTCCGCTGCTTTTTCCTTCGCACCCATTCCCGCATTGCTGCGCGGTGATCTGGATCTGGTCATCACCTCGGATCCCGTGCCAAATGAATCGGTAGAGTATGTGGCGCTATTCAAGTACGAGCTGGTACTAGCAGTGGCCGCAGACAATCCCCTGGCCCGCAAGCGCTTTATCAAGCCGGCAGATCTGAGTAATCAGGTGTTGATTACCTATCCCGTGGAAGAAGAACGCCTGGATATTTTCACCGCGTTCCTGGACCCTGCAGGCGTGGCGCCTGCCTCCATACGCAAGTCGGAACTGACGCCGATGATTATCCAACTGGTCAACAACAATCGTGGTGTAGCGGCTTTGCCAAACTGGGCGCTCACCGAGTATCAGGCTCAGGACTGGCTCAAAATCGTCCATTTGGGAGAAGCGCCCGGTATCTGGCGCACGTTGTATGCAGCCATCCGCACGGAAGACAGCCAGACCCCCTATGTTCAGGCGTTTGTGGAGCTGGCCAGGGAAATCTCGTTCAAGCATCTGGCTGGCATTCGAATGGCTTCCTGACGATTCGGACTGCGCCATAGTTGTTAAATGCATACGCAAATGAATTTGTGGGTTGCAAACCCTAGCGCCATGGATATATATTTCCTTTAGGGAAAAAATATTGCTATGCGCAAAAACATCAATTTTTTCTATGTTGCAGCGTTTCGCAATACTTTCTGTTTAATTCTTTGAAAGGCAGGAGCAGAGGGAAATGGCCGTGGGCAGTCAACATTCAGCATCCGTGGATCATCTGAGCAAACTTGCTGCAACGGCAGGTGTAACAATCAACGGAGATGCACCGTGGGACCTTCGTCTCACAGATAGCAGAGCAGCAGATCGCATTCTTGCCCAGGGGAGCATGGGCCTGGGTGAAAGTTATATGGACGGACAATGGGAATGCGACCAGATTGATGAAATGATCACCCGCCTGCTTAGGCACCGCATCGATGACAAAGTCAGGACGGCGGCTACCTTCTGGCATGTTCTGCGTGCCCGTTTTGTGAACAACCAGACCCGCTCCAAAGCCTGGGAAGTGGGCGAAAAGCACTATGACCTGGGCAACGAATTTTTCCGCGATATGCTCGATGCGCGCATGACCTACACATGCGGTTACTGGGATAATGCCAGCACACTGGATGAAGCGCAGGAAGCCAAGCTTGATCTGGTATGCCAGAAACTGGGACTCAAGCCAGGGATGACGGTACTGGATATCGGATGTGGCTGGGGCAGCTTTATGCGTTTTGCCGCCGAACGTTACGGCGTGCACTGCACTGGCATCACTATTTCCAAAGAGCAGGCCGAATATGGAAAGAAAATGTGCGAAGGCTTGCCGGTGGAGTTCATTTTGCAGGACTATCGTGATCTGCGGGGGCAATATGATCGCATTGTCAGCCTTGGCATGTTCGAGCACGTGGGGCGCAAGAATTACCGTACCTACTTTGAAGCAGCACGCAAAAATTTGAAAGACGATGGCCTATTTCTCATGCACTCCATCGGCGGGAAGATTCGCGATCACGATCCAGATCCATGGATTCACAAATATATTTTCCCAAATGGGGAAATTCCCGTGATTGGCCAGGTTGCAGACCATACAGAAGGGCTGTTTCTGATTGAAGACCTGCACAATTTTGGCGCCGATTACGACAAAACGCTCATGGCGTGGCATGCCAATTTCGAAAAACATTGGGACAAGCACGCTTCGCAATATTCCGAACGCTTCTATCGCATGTGGAGATACTACTTACTCATTTGTGCCGGCTCATTTCGGGCGCGCGACAACCAGCTTTGGCAGTTTGTCCTGTCGCCCAACGGTGTGCCTGGTGGTTATCGCCGGCCCAAGCTCTAGAAGCAGCACCAACCGCCTTGTGACAAAGTCCAGGGTGCGTGATTGACACAAGAGCTGGAGGATGCTGCTGTAGTCTTTGTGTAACTGCGGCTGGTGAACTTGTCTGATTGTGGTTATTGAATTACAACTATCTGATTACAGTTGTTTGGCCACACTATTGACCGTGGATATTTGACCGTGGATATTTGACCATGGCTATTTGACCATGGCTATTTGACCGTGGCTATTTACTGGAGCTATTTAACTATTGCGATCTGACCCCATTGGGCATGCCAGTTAATCGTCTGACGGCGCACGGATGATCTTTCTCACAATATCTGCGGAGAAGCCGCGGCTAAGCAGAAAGCGCATTTGTTTGGCATATTCCTGAGGAGTGGCATATGCCTCTCCCTTGAATTTTTTTTCCCAGACCGCTTTGGCGCGCTCGTACTCGGAGCTCTGTAAATTGTGAAGCGCCGCATTGACATCATCTTCAGAAAGGTGATGTTGCCGTAATTTCGCGGCAATACGCATTGCCCCCCATTTTTGCGACGTAACATTCGCCGTCGCCTGTAGAAAACGACTGTCGGATTGCCAGTTTTCTTTCTTCAGGCGCAGCATTACCGCATCAAGCTCTTCCGGGCTTTCGGCGTGGGGGGCGAGTTTTTTTCTAAGCTCGTATTCCGAATGCTCGCGCCTGGAAAGATACGAAATACCACGGGCAAGCAGGCTGCGACCGGAGCCGCGCCTGCCCTGCCCTTGGGAAAAATCACTCATCAGCTTCCGCTGCTTGAGCAACATCTTCGGGATCGGCCTTAAATTCCTGGGCACGCGCGATAACACCCATATTTTCGCGTACCCGGTTTTCAATTTCCACAGCCATTTCCTGATGCTCTTTCAAGTAATCGCGGACATTGTCTTTGCCCTGACCAATGCGAGTGCCGCTGTAGCTATACCAGGCACCTGCCTTGTCTACGACACCTGCCTGCACGCCCAGATCAATCATCTCGCCCTCGCGTGAAATGCCGGCGCCGTACATAATATCGAACTCCGCCTGTTTGAACGGCGGCGCAACCTTGTTCTTGACTACTTTGACACGCGTTTCATTGCCGACAACCTCATCGCCCTTCTTGATGGAACCAATACGGCGGATATCCAGGCGAACCGATGCATAAAATTTAAGCGCGTTACCGCCCGTTGTTGTTTCAGGGCTACCGAACATGACGCCAATTTTCATTCGAATTTGGTTAATAAAGATAACCATGCAATTGGTACGCTTGATGGATGCGGTCAGCTTACGCAACGCCTGGCTCATGAGACGCGCCTGCAAACCGGGCAGACTGTCGCCCATATCCCCTTCGATTTCTGCGCGAGGCACCAGTGCGGCAACCGAGTCAATAACAATCAGGTCGACGGATCCCGAGCGCACCAGCGCATCGGTAATTTCCAATGCCTGTTCACCTGTATCTGGTTGAGAAATAAGCAGATCTGCCAGATTGACGCCCAGTTTGGAGGCATACTGTACGTCCAGCGCATGCTCAGCGTCGATAAACGCGCAGGTGCCACCGATTTTCTGCATTTCAGCAATGACCTGAAGCGTCAACGTGGTTTTACCAGATGATTCCGGTCCGTAGATTTCTACAACACGGCCACGCGGCAACCCACCTACGCCCAGCGCAATGTCGAGCCCGAGAGAACCAGTGGAGACGACCTGGATGTCGTGCGAAACTTCGTTATCGCCGTAGCGCATAACAGAGCCTTTGCCGAACTGCTTTTCGATTTGAGAGAGTGCTGCGCTGAGTGCCTTGGCGCGGTCGGCGCGTGCGGCTTTGGATTGCTTGTCGTCCATGGAGGGTCCTTGTGACTAAATAGAGAAACCTGATATCGCAATATATAGACAAACTGCTTATGAATAAAGACGTGAAT
>JBOIGK010000678.1:0-12007 GCA_050742695.1 Advenella sp.
CAATGGCATGTGCGCAGTGAACTAGCGCAGATCCGGTGTCCGAAACTGGCTGTCCACGGTGACAGTGATCCTTACGGCTCGGTCGAGCATGCCCATGTTATCGCGGCAGGCTACGGACAGGTTGAGATTCTGAAAGGCATCGGCCACGTACCCTATCGGGAAGACGAAGCACGAACACTGGACCTTATCAAAGCGTTTATTTCCGAAATTGATAAATAAGGGTATATCGTCCGCTGGGGCGCCGGTCCACTTGCACGCACCAACGGCACGGGCGTGACACCAGCGTTCTGCCCAACCGTTGCCACATTGCCAGCCGCGCCGGCGCCTTGCACGCGCCGATGCTGCGGCTTTTTTACCAACGCCGCGTAATATCTCACTTGGAATCGCCGCGCGGGCCCGGCATCGCGTTATAGTCGTTTTTTGCACACCCGCATTTTCAAAGGACTGTTCAAATGTCTTACCACGCCGTACTCACAGCCATTGGGCTGTTCGCGCTCACCTTTCTGAGCCCGGGACCCAATCTGTTTCTGATCGTGCAGACCAGCCTGTCTCAAGGCAAATCGGCCGGCATCGCTGCCGGTGCCGGGGTCGCAACAGGCGATGCAATCTACGCAGCACTCGGTTTGGTGGGCATGGCAACCATTATCGCCACCAGTCACACCGTATTCGCCTGCATTCAGATATTAGGTGGCGCATACCTGATCTGGTACGGCTTCAACCTGTTTAGACAGGCCCGGGGGCGCACCAAAGCGGTCATTGGCAATACGGCTGCGCCAACATCGGCCGCCAGCGCCAGCGCAAATTTTCGCAGAGGGATGATTACCGATCTGGCCAATGCCCAGACCGCGCTGTTTTTTGTGAGTATTTTCTCTGTCACGATCACACCTTCCACACAATGGCCTACCAAGCTGGCCATCTGGGTGGGCATTAGCCTGACGTCCCTGCTGTGGCGCGTGATGGTTTCCCTGGCCTTTTCCCGTCCGTTGATCCGGCGCGGCTACATGCATGTGCAAGCGTATCTGGAACAATTGGTCGGCGTGGTGCTGATGGGCTTCGGCGTAAAGCTGATTATCGGCGGACTCAGGCCCAACTGATCAATGCCCTGGCCAATTACCTCAGGCTGAGCGCACAATAGCGAAGCATCAGGCCCGTTTTCCACGGTTGTCCGGCAAATCCAGGGGACATGCCGTAGCGGGCAGATTCCGTTGCTGTGGCACCTGCTGGGCCAATGCCTATCGCTATTGCAAAGGCAGGAGGATAAACATCAATTCTGACGGACGTGAAGGGCCAACTGCAGCTTATTGCATCGATGCTCAGGATTACAATCGCAGATGAGTCAGTGTTTCGTGGCAAGCCCTTTGCCTGGCCGGTTGGGTGCATCTTTATGTGTCTCGGTCACGCCCTTTTCTGTGATCTGTACCCATTGCAGATCCGCATTGCGCCACTGCTCGTCAAGCATGGAGTCCAGTTGCTGTGTGCCAAATTTTTCATACGCTGATTCATACACCAGCACCGAACCCGCCTGCGGGTTCTTCACGTAAAACTTGGCCCACCCAGCACGGACTTCACATTCGTCATCCTGATTTGCCAGTGTGTCGCCTTTCTCGTCAGCCCAGTCCCTGAATGTCATGACATGCTCCGGGTAAATACTCCACTATACACCCTCCCCGGCGCGCTTACATGCCATTGACAGTTCTGCCGATTTCGCATCTGGCCGGTCATCCCGTTGTCGTTGTCCTGTCCGGCACGCCCACCCTGAAAGAGACCATATCAGCTGTCGTCACGGCTTGACTTGCAATGCCGCAGAGAGGGTTCACCTATCAGCAAGCGGCAGGTCATACGCGCTGTGAGCAACGTCCCCCAGATGCAAAAAACACGGTTCTTTTGATACAAAAATGTGCCGTAGGCCATTGAATCTTTTGAAAAAAATCATATATGTTATAATCGCGCCATCTTAAAATTAATTACTTATTCATGAACGCTCTTGCCTTCACGCTGTCTGGTACGCATCGGGTTTACACCCGAGGTATGCTGCCGGACTGCGTTTGCGCAAACGTTCCTCCAGCCTTTCGTCTAACCCCCCAATTCCTGAGGTGGTTCGCCGTACTTTTCTTGGCCGTGCGTCAGGAAATCACGGCCATCACTCTGGTCCCAGATTCCTCTCGCACGGCGTAGCGGCTAACAAGCCGGAAACGTCCCCAAACCAGACAAAATCATGAACGCGCCTGCAAGCAGGCGCTCAAAATCGCATCTGCCTGGCCAGGGTCCTGTAAATACGATTCTCTGCCGTCTATATCGCAATATCTTGCGGGTAATCGGCCATGGGAGTGGAAATGGAACTGCACAATCACCTTGCCCGACCGGAACAGCACAATGTGCTGCGTACCGCTGATTATTCGCGATCCTTCGCTGAACACACCGACGCGCTAATTCTGCATACAACGCAGATCGTCGTTGCCGCCGACCGCCCGGCGCATATGCCAGCCCGACACTCGCCCGCACTGGGAGTAATGTCATGAGATTCGACGTCAGCATAAGCAATGAGCAAATCGAGCAGGAACTGGTCACTTTGCAGGCAAGGATGACACGGGGTCGGCATGCGCTTGGCAATCTGCCAGTCATGGATATGCAATTTCCCGACATCGAGTTTCGTGTTCGCAGGATCGCCCGCGAACAGCGTGTGTACGCCATTGACACCGCTACCGGGCTTCTGGTGGGTTATTCCGTTTTCGATATTCTTCCCGAAGGATCGCGCCGGCTGCACTGCACCGTACGCAGCGTGCATTCGCGCTATGCCGCACCCTATCAGGGACGCGGTATAGCCTCGGCCCTGTACACCAAAGCGCTGTCCGATGGTTTCGTTCTGGTCAGTGGCGCTCGTCAATCGAGAGCGGCCTATGCCTTATGGAAGTCTCTGGGCCGACGCATGCGATTCGACGTGGTCAAGATCACTCCAGAAACCATTGAGCCGCTGAAAATTTCAGAGCGCGACAACCGCTTTCACGATCTGGATGTCCGACTGCAGCTGTGCGCGCCTTAACCAGAAAAAATCTTCCGTGGCAGGTGGCGATAGCCAACGCAGCCTGTCCGGTAACCGTGTGATGACTATGCCGCAAACCGACTGTGCACACACTGACTTATTGCAGTAATTTATCCATGGGAGTAAAAATGGATCTGAGCAAGAAAACTATACGGTCAAAGCACCCATGCTCCAGCGGCTTTCGCTGGTTTTTAAAGCATACCCCGCAGGGCGCAGACTACCAATATCTGATCGATACGCTTCTTGCCGAAGGGCGTGTCACCGATGCACTCTGGCTTGTCGATCAGTTCGGCTCGGTCAGGGACAAGCAGGCGATCGATAGCCTGGACAGTGACGCTGTCGTTGCTGCGAGGGATCTGGATATTGCAGGAAATTTGCATAGCGACACGGTATTGCGTGTAGCAGGCGCCTTGCATGTTCGTGGCAGCGTGCGGGTCGGCGGCGATATTCACATCCAGGGAGATCTGTTGATCGAGGGAAACTTGAGCTGTGGCGGCGCGATTGTAGTGGAAGGGTCGGTTCGCGTAGGATGGGGTATCGATGTCGCCGGCAAATTTCGATGCGATGGTGATGCCCGCGCCGGTTGGTCGTTAGAGTGTGCAAACTCCATTGAAGTTGGCGGCATCATCGTTGCTGGCCAGGATATTATTTGCGCCGACGCACTGGACAGCAAAAAAAGTGTGCGCGCCGGCGGCGATATTACAGTTGAAAACAACCTGACCGCGACAGAAGGCGTCATTGCCAAGGGTGAAATAAGCAGCGGCATGCATATCAAGGCCGATTGGGGCATTCAGGCCGGAGGCAACATCACGGCGAAAGGCTCGATTATGGCTGGTGAAAGTATTGTTGCCGCAGCCGACGTTCGTTGTGGCAATGGGTATGGCGTATTTGCGGGAACGCGGGTAATGCGTGAATTCTGGCCCGACAATGCGATTGTTCGCGCTGCACACCGGCCCGAGCAATTGCAAAGCGGCCATTGGACCGAGCCGCAATATGCTTAAGGCGTTCTCCGGTCGTGCAAGCGCGGTGTACAGGTGCAGTGTGCAAGGCCGGCAACCCATAGCGGGCATGCGAACAACGGCCATATCCTCGGATCCTGCGCCAGTTAATCGGCCACATCGCGCAGGCCTCACAATTGCATTCCAGAACGGAATACGGCTATCTTGGCCTGGCGCGACGAGCAGTATCGATGAGCCCTTTCTACAAATTTTGCAGCAGACGAACAATGCCGCCTAAATCGCCGCCCGGCACAACAGGTGCCTCGGAATAATAATTATCCTCGTAGCGGTCCCCCCGGCATTTCCTTTTCTCTTCGTAGTCACCATTTTTCTTGTATTTGCGCTCTACCTTGCAGGGACCATCCCGGTATTTCTCCTTATATTCCCGCTGGTGATAGTGGTCACGATAATCATCGTCATCATCGTCATCGGCCATTGCCATGACCGGAAAAGCCAGCACGCCGGCAAGCAGCAAAGCAAACATGCTTTTCATAGGTAGCTCCACATTTGAATTATCTCAAGTGTAATAGCGAGAGTGCAGTTTAAGTAGCCCCTGAGACGGCCAGTTTTTTCAATCGCTTGCAAAGCCACTTTATGCATAAACAATTTGCTTTCAATCGGTTGCAGCTGGCTCGCGGCAAAGGGTTTCGTATGGCCTGCAGTGCCACGGAAAATGTCGGGCAGTGTCCGTTTTGACACCGCAGGCTTGACGGATCTGCTTACTGGCCGGTTTGCTTCAGCTTACGGACCCGCTTTATTTGACTTATCTGTTTCATCTGGCTGACATGCCTTATTTCAGCAACGAGCGACAGATTGGCAGTCAGGCTGCTGCATTCGATGCGCCCGGTTGCCCGCTGTGGCACAAAAAGATATAATTTCTCTGGGGCCACGACCTCACCCATTTGGGGACCTTATCCGGGACGGCCCGGTTCTTTTTAAGGAGGCCCAAATGGCCTGGTTTTTATTAGTTATTGCCGGATTGCTGGAAATTGTCTGGGCGTTTTCCATGAAGCAATCAGAAGGATTCACACGCCTGGGTGCTACATCGGTAACGCTGGTCGCAATGGTGCTCAGTTTCGGGCTGCTGTCCTGGTCCATGCGCACTCTGCCCCTTGGTACCGCTTATACGGTCTGGACGGGAATTGGCGCAGTGGGCGCCTTCGTGGTCGGCATCGTCTTTCTGAACGAACCCATGAGTGCAATGCGCATTCTTGCAGCCACGCTTATTGTTGGCGGGCTGGTCCTGATGAAGATATCATCGTAATTTTTTAACTATGTCATTTGTGGTTCGCCGGGCTCCCGGCGGCCCCTCTCTGTCAGCCTGCAAGAATCAACCACGCGAGCCTCTTTGATCGTCGCTGCGCCATTGACTTACCAAAAACCCGGCGCATGCCAGACCCGGCTCAAACCCTTTTGTGCATGAGACTCAAACCCCAAGCCTGCCTGCAGGCCACAGTCACGCCCACCACATAGCCCAAAGCGATACGCCTTGTCTCCTTATCTATTTACGATTAACAATTACTTCCCGCACATCAACCACCGTGATATTGTCGGGTGTGCAGCCTTGTGCTTTAACCAGTTTTTTGATGGCTTCGCTCCCGGTGTTGGCGCGGATTTGAAATGTAGCGCCATTGCGGATCTTCAGCGTAAATTCGTTGAATTTGACTACGCCCATGCTGACTGCTCCGTTTGAAAATGTGAAATCCTGCCAAATATACCGCAGAAACCAGCCGCGACAGACCTGCGCCGGCATCAAGCCCACATAATGTCTGCTCGCCAACTCAAGATCCACCCTGCTCTTGAGGCGCCGTTGCTTCGTGCACTCCATCGTCGTTCAGGATCTGGCCACTTTTCCGGGGCACAAGCAACGGCGCAGTGGGGCGCGGATGGGCATGTGAATACTGCAAATCGACGCCCGCATAGATATCGTCGGCGGCTACTTCCGTTTCAAAGCGCTCATTGTCACGCTCGCGGATTTCACGGCTGATGTCCCTGATCTGATCTTCATCTACCCCCAGTTGCTGCAAGATAGCGCCCCAAATACCATCGCCGATTCGAACGTTTCCCGCATCATATAATCCACATTCTTTTTGACCAGATGCAGCGAATGTTCGCGATCATACGTGCGCACCAGCAACTTGGCCAAGGGAAACGCACTGGCTACCAGCTCGACAATCCGGTTGGTCGTCTCTTTATTGTCCACGCAAACAACAATGGCCTGTGCCTGTGCCGCTCCTGAAGCATGCAATATATCCAGGCGAGAGCCATCGCCATAATAAATTTTGAAACCGAACTTCTCGGCATTCTGGATCATATCTATGTCGGTATCAATGATCGTGACATCGACACCCCGTGCCAGCAGCAATTGGCTGGTGACTTGACCGAAACGACCGAAACCGATCATCAGTACATTGCCAGTCAGCCCGTCAGCGATACTCACGTCATCCAGAGACTGTAGTTTGCCCGCTTTGGTGTACCGGTTAAATATAATCCCCAGGACCGGCGTAAGCACCATGGACAATACCACGATGGCCGTCAGGCTGGATTTGACCGAGCTATCTATGACTTGCGCACCAGCGGCCGCGGCAAACAGCACGAAGGCAAATTCGCCACCCTGTGCCATCAGCAATGCACGATCCAGCGCCTCGCGATGCGGGCTGCGCGTGATACGCGCCACAATATAGATCATCAGCGCCTTGACGAACATCAGCGCCAGCACACCGCCGAGCACCAATGGCCAGTTTTGCGCAACAACAGATAAATCGAGCGACATCCCCACGCCCAGGAAAAACAGGCCCAGCAAAATACCCCTGAACGGTTCGATATCTGCCTCAATCTGATGGCGGAAAGTGGACTCGGACAAGAGCACACCGGCCAGAAAAGCCCCCATCGCCATGGACAAGCCGCTCACTTGCATCAATAGGGCCGCGCCCAGAACGACCAGTAAAGCCGCCGCTGTCATCACTTCCCTGGCGCGGGCAGCAGCCAACACTCTGAACAGCGGATTGAGCAACCAATACCCGGCACCGATCAACGCCGCGATCGCAAACAGCCCAATACCGATATTCTGCAGCCGGGCAGAGGTGCTTTCAACGATATGATTGGGGGCCATAAATGCCACAATCGCCAGTAACGGCACGATCAGTAAATCCTCGAATAACAATATCGCAACGATTTTCTGGCCTTTGGGCTGGGCAATATCGCCCCGATCGCCCAGCAACTGCATGACAATGGCCGTGGAGGTCAGCACGAATCCTGCCGCCGAGATAAAGGCAATCTGCCAACTGAAGCCAAAAAGCAAGCCCACGCCGGTCAGACCCAGAGCGCAGGCGACAATCTGCAAAGTGCCCAGGCCGAATATCTCGCGGCGCAACCCCCACAGGTGGGACGGCCGCATCTCCAGTCCGATAACAAACAGGTACATGACAATACCCAGTTCAGCAATCTGCAGGATGGACGCCGAATCTGTAAAAAAAGCCAGGCCGAAAGGTCCGATAGCCAGGCCGGCAACCAGATAGCCCAATACCGACCCCAGGCCGATGCGCTTGAATATGGGAACGGCAATTACTGCGGCAGCAAGCAACACAACCGGCGACAACAAACTGACTGAATGGGCTTCGGCACTCATACTAGTCTCATCTTTTTCAATATATTCAGAAACGGACCGTGCGCTTGACGATCCGATGACGCGACCACACTTGCCCTGTTGTGAAGATCACTTGGTCTGTACGCGCCGCAAGCAAGATCGAAAGCTCTGCCGACTCGTGGCGATTCGGCCGCCAGCGGCGCATGGTCTGGCACAAACAACGGGTGGTAAAAATCAAATGGTCAGGCCCAACTGCCTGTTCGGGTACAACAAACCAGCAGTTACAACCTGATCTATGGGATGAACGTTCAGAAAACCGCCACGCTAGTGTAATTCGTATCACCGACAATGCGCCATATGCCGAGCCGTTTTTTTTGCTACCGTAAAAAGGCAAATGCAATTGAAACCATCGCGGGTGAAGTCCGGCCACAGCTGTAATCACACCTGCAATTGGCACCATTAAAAGAAGAAAAAACCCAGCCCTTTGATTTAAATAAATTTTCTGGCTATCGACCATTATGAAACAACCGTGCCAGCAGGCATGCATACCTTGTCAATCGCCTGACCGACGACGCAAGGGACGATGGAAAACGAACACAACGCCTGTTTTGAGCACAAGAAGATTGTAATTAAGCATGAATACCCAAAAATACACATGCAAAACTTCGGCCAAACACATCGAGTATCAGGCCAAATTCTGTCTATAGCCGTCAACGCGCCTGCATTATCACAAAACACCTGGATATGTCACATGCCTACCCTTATTAAGTGAATGTAACGAACCGTGTTTTGCACTCATTTTTGTTGATACGATGAATTGTGTTTATTAAAACCGTATTGCAACCGAAGGGAGAAACATTATGCTTCATTACGCAATCGTCTTTTTTATTATCGCCATTATCGCAGCCGTGTTCGGGTTTGGTGGCATTGCCGCCGGGGCCTCATCAATCGCGCAGATTCTTTTCGTCGTGTTCCTGGTCCTTGCCATCGGCTCATTTTTCTTCGGGCGTGGCAAATAACACATATTCTTTGACACAAACCAAGGACCACGCCAACTGGCAACTGTTTGGTACGGTCCTTGATCCTATGAACGCGACAGCTACTTGTGAACAGGCAATGAGCACGAATGCACCGCCGCTTCACTCAAAGACAGAAAGCAGGATCAACAGGATCAATATCAAGAGCTGAATCGGTGCTCGTCCGATTCAGCTCTTTTGAATTTGCATATGATCCGTGTTCGGTGCACGTAAAGGAACAACTATCAGATCTGGATCTGTAGATGATCCACTCGACATCAAGCCCGGGGCTTATAACCGACCCAGCCCCGGAAAGTGAACCCTGCATAGAACAAGTCCACATCCACAAACCCGGCATCACGCAACAGCGTCGTGTCCTGAGCCACCGAAAGAATCGGCAATTGGTCCCTGCTTGCGCTTTGCCGGGTGCTGCCAGATGGCATTGCCAAGCCCGATGCCTTTGCGAATGCGGCATTGCGATCCAGCCAGAGGTCTTTGTCGGACGCAGAACCAGGCAGGCTGTGATGAGCAACGACCAAAGGCGATCCGGGTTTAAGCCTGCGAAGCAGTGCCTGCAAGGTTTTAAGCCGCTCCGGTTCTTGCAGAAAATGAAGAGTCAAAAAACACGTTGCAGCATCGAAGGTTTCTTCTTCGATGCTGTCGATATAACCTTGGTGAAAATTAACGCGAGAAGCGAGGGGCCCAAGGGTTTGTTTGGCCAGAACAAGCATCTGCTCAGACGGGTCCACGCCATCGAAGCGCCAGTCTGGATGCAGTTGCGCAAATGCCTTTATCTCCAGGCCTCCTCCGGCGCCCAGCACAAGAATATGTGGATCGGCCGGAACACGTTCTGCCAGCAAGACAGCCGCCATCTTGTGAAGGTCGCTCAAACCCGGCACCATTTTTTCTGTTCTGGCGGCATAATTTGCTACAAGATCTGGCTTTGAAAATGCATCCATCTATCGTTACCTTTTGTCTAACTCCGCTCGTACTAGCAGCATTCAGGTTTGCCAACAGTAAACGAACGTGCCGTGTTCAATAATGCGGTTCCGGCCTTCTTGCCAGATGAAAATAATTTATACCGAAAGAGGCATCAATTGCCCGCAGTGTACAGCGCAATGACTCCAGATGACAAACAGTAATCGCCAACAACCGTTAGCTGATCAAGGCCCTGCGTCGCCTTTATTTTTCTTGCCGGCAGGAAAAAACAAAGGCTTGTGCTGATGGAGATAAATTACGATAACCCAGAACGAGATCGAACTGAGCTTCGCTACCCGATAGCGGACAATAGTTGATTTGATCCTGTCGAAAGCCATTCATGCTTTGCGGAACCACTGAAACACCACCGCCGACGGCTACCAGTGAAAGCACGGCATGCATTCCGTAAGCTTCCTGTGCAACTCTCGGTATAAAGCCTGCGTTCGCACATAGACGTATGACTTTCAAATGAAAGCCCCGCCCTTCATTCATGGGCCAAAGAACGAACGACTCATCCGCCAATTCGGCCAACGTCAGATCAGATCGCTGGCCCAGCGGATGGTCTTTCGGAATCGCCAGGCATAAACGGTCAATGTCGAACCTCGTCAGTTCTATATCGTCGGCATTCACCAAAGGCGGAATCAATACACCCAAATCCAGTGCACCGTTTCGTAAGGTGGCAACCTGCGAAGCTGTGGTCGCCTCTCGAAGCTCAAGTCGAACGTTCGGATGCTGCGCCCGAAACCGGCGAATGACACCGGGCAGGCGCCCATACAGCGAGCTGCCTACGTAGCCCAGACGCACAATGCCCGTTCGCCCAGCAGCCATATCCTGCGTAGTCGTCACGGCCCGGTCCGCCTGCCAGAGTGTTTCACGAGCGTGATCAAGAAACGTTTTCCCTGCAGACGTCAGGCCAAGTACGCGATTGCCGCGCTCAATCAGGATAACACCAAGATCCTCTTCTAGCTTACGGATCGCACCGGTAAGTGGCGGCTGTGACATATTCAGTCGCTGTGCAGCGCGATGAAAATGGAGCTCTTCGGCAACAGCGACAAACTGCTCCATTGTTCGCAGGCTGATACGGATTCTGCCATCTGTGACCATGTTTCCTCTCTGAAGGTCTTGGAACACACAAAGTGCTTCACGATACAAATATTATATCGTAGAAGCCTATATTTAATATTTGTCATATCGTGAGACCGAACTCATACTCTGTGCACAGGTACTGTTAAAAGCGGAGGTTGTAATGATGAACTTTGAAGGCCAGGTGGTACTGATTACCGGATCGGGCCGGGGGCTCGGTCTAGCATATGCCAGATGTATCGGACAACTGGGCGCGAAGGTCCTGATCCAGGACCTTGGTACTGATGCCCATGGAGATGGCGAAGACCCGCAGGTAGCGGAACTGGCTGCCGAGCAACTTCGCAGGGAAGGACTAAAGGCAGAAGCGATCTGCGGCGCCATCGATTCGCGCGACGCCTGCCATGATCTGATCACACGAGCCCTGAAGATCGACAGGCGGCTGGATGCCCTGGTCCACAATGCTGGATGGGTTGACTACGAAAGCATCGGGGCAATACAGGAAAATTCCTTTGACCGCATGATGGCTGTCACAGTCAAAGCGCCTCTCTGGCTCTGCCAGGCCGCATGGCCAATCTTCAAAGCTGCCAACTATGGGCGCATCGTTATCACGACCTCTTGCCGGGCGCTTTTCCCGCACTATGCACAGAACGGATTAGCCTCATACGCCGCAGCCAAGATGGCTGCGGTCGGCCTTGTCAATGTACTTGCCTGCGAAGGGAAGCAACATGGCATCCTCGTTAATGCGATTTCTCCGGTAGCCAAGACACGCATGTGGGGAATAAACGAAGCACCCGATGAACTGCGCCCCAGCGAGGTGGCGCCAGGGCTGGCCTACCTTGCATCCACACATTGCGCCGATACAGGCTGGATATTGCGGGCAGCAAACGGTCAATTTCATGCCACTCGGGCTCAGGAGGCTGCACACGTGGATTATCCCCGGAATTTGCGGGCCATCCACGCGACAACGATGAATGAAGTTGCTGCCAATTGGTCAAAGATTGCTATTGCAAATGAGGAGCCACGTTGATGAATGCCGTCTCTATTGCTCACGCCAGCCAGGCAATACTTGGAGAATCTCCCTTTTGGAGCCGATCCCGGGCGCGTCTTCTATGGGTCGATACGCTTGGTTCTACTTTGAATACGTTCGACCCCGCAACAGGTCAAAATATCGCAGAGATCATGGCCGGGCCAATTGGTTTCGTCATTGAAACCGCCACCAACGAATTCATCTTCGGTATCGGCTGTCATGTTGTGACAAAAAACCGAAGCGGCCTGTTGCAGACAATCGCAACGGCACCTCATGCAC